>JBIJBG010000009.1:0-26397 GCA_044345355.1 Flavobacteriales bacterium | reverse complement strand
AAAATAAAAAAGAGAGGAAACATGAAAAAAGCACTCATCATAAGTACCCTAATTTTGGGAAGCATGGCAAGCAAGGGGCAGGTTACACCACCACCCACGGTAATACCGCCTCCTACAACGCCTCCGCCGACGGCGGGAGTGCCTCTTGATCCTTTCTCCTGGCTGATGCTTGGAGCAGGTGGCGCTGCAGGTTTACGTAAATACTACAAGAAAAAATAATCACCTTGACGACTTTTCAATAGAGTAGTTATTTGATAAAAAAGAAGACCTTATTGAGGTCTTCTTTTTTATTTCAAACAAAATTTGCCTTGTACAAGGCAGTAAAAAAATGATAAAAAAAGACTATTTATTCATTTCAGAGCGGAACTCTTCATAAAACTCAATCGGAGTCAACCCGGTTACTTGCTTAAAAACACGGTAAAAGGAGGCCTTAGAATTAAAGCCGTAAGTTTCAAATGTATCTGAAAAATTAATTCGTTCGCCACGCAAAACAGCACTTTTAATAGCCTCTTTACAATAAGATATTCTCATATTATTCAAAAAGGAGCGAAACCCGATTTCCCCACCCTCGGCAAAAGCTTTATACACATATTGTCTGTTTGTCGCAAAACGTATCATAAGATCCTTCTGAGTAAAATCAGGATCTAAAAAAAGCTTTTCCTCTTCAACAGTAAACAAAATTTTATAATACAACTCTTTAAAGGATAATTTCTTAAGTTCTGTTTCCTCTAAAACTCGTTTATCCTGCTTAATCAGACCCCTAATAGCAGAATCCAATTCACCGATTTCCTTTTGTTGTAAATATAAAGCCTTAATTTTCCTTTTATTTAACAAATAGATGTAATAAAACGCCAACACGAGACCAAAAAGTAAAATAGCTAAAAGAGAGACTAACTTAAGATTATTAGACTTTTGGTTTAACTCAAGACGTTGAATATCCAAAAGCAAATCTTTTTTATCTAACTCCCTGCTTACATTAAGTTCACGAATTTTTACAGCCTGTTCCGTATAAAATATTTCCTGCCTTCTTTCAACAAACTTTTTATAATATTCAAGTGCTTTTGAATAATTCCTTAATCGAAAATGAGCTTCGTACTTTAAGCTGTCATTAGCTAACTGGTCAAAGGGATTAGCTTCTACATTATTACACGTTTCATCCAAAATTTCTGAGAGAGCACGATTATTTTTACCCTGTAAGTAATAACTTATCAGAGAATTATTCGATTTGGTCAGCAAACCACAATTATTGATTTTTTTTGCCAAATAAAACGCTTTCCGGGAATACTCCAAAAATTTGGATTCATTCCCAATATCTAAATAAACCTCGGAAACATTCCCATAAACATTGGCCGCTAACTGTAAATCGTTCCATTTTAAAGCTATTTTTTCAGCCAAATCAAAATTCTCCAATGCTGACTGCCATTCCTTGACCCATTTGTGACCTAAGCCTACATTAAAATAATCAAATCGGATAGAAACCGAGTCGCCCATAGCCTTGGATAATTTCAAGATCTCTTTATAGTTTTCCAATGCAACAGCATAATTTTTATTCAAAGCATTAATGTTTGCCATATTCATCAAAGCCGGCTTAATAAGCGAATTATCTTCTTTGCTCGTTCCAAATTGATATAACAAATTAGTGTAATACAGCGAAGAATCAAGTTTCCCGTTTCGATTGTATACATATGATGCCGTCTTCCAAATATCGGCAAGCAAAAAACTGTCTGAAACTTTATTCATTTCAGTCAAAACTTGCCTTATTCCAACAAGGGCCACTTTATATTTTTCCTGCTGTAGAAATAAGGCAGATCGTTTAGTGGAAAAATAAACTTCATCATCAAATCCGCCCGGTTTAACTTGATTCAAATAATATTCAGCAGAATCCACTTTTCTTTGGGACAGGAGTCGCTCCAAATTTTTATCTTTCCATGACTGAGAAAAAACGGGAAAATCAGAGACCAAACAGGCTCCAATAAGGACAAGTAAATATTTCATGAAAAATCAAAAAACAAAGCTAAATTAGATAAATATAAACTGAAAAAGCTCCTTTTTTACGGGAGCTTTTTTAAAAAAGTGAGAGCACTTCTTAATTCTGTGCCGCTTTGAACTTTTTGAACGATTCTAACAGGCGGGGTGCCACGTCAAACGCATCGCCCACCACACCATAGTCGGCCGCTTTAAAGAAAGGGGCTTCCGGATCTTTGTTAATCACCACGATTACCTTACTCTGGTTCACCCCGGCCAGATGCTGGATGGCACCTGAAATACCGATGGCGATATACAGGTTAGGACGCACGGTAATACCCGTTTGACCCACGTGCTCGTGATGGGGTCTCCAACCGATATCGGCCACGGGGCGGGAACAAGCCGTAGCCGCACCCAGAACCTTGGCCATTTCTTCAATCACTCCCCAATGCTCAGGCCCTTTCATACCGCGTCCTGCCGAAACTACCAATTCGGCTTCGGGAAGCGGAATTTCACCCTCCTGTTTTTTCACGTCCACCAGGCGGATGCGGCTTCCTTTCACAGAAGGTGAAAACGCTTCAACGGAAGCATTACCTCCGCAGGAAACCAGTCCGGTACTGTTGGGAGTAAAAGAGATTATTTTTTTATCCGTGGCAATTTCTACCTCGGCTATGGCTTTGCCTGAAAATACGTTTTTCTTCACTTTGAACGTGCCCCCTGCAACCGCGGGATACGCAGTAGCTCCTGAAACCAGACCGGCGGCAAGGCGGGCAGAAAGGCGCGGAGCAAGCGATCTTCCTGAATTGTCGAAAGGAAAAATAAGCACGGAAGCATTTTCCTGTGCCGCTGCGGCAGCCATGGCATCCGCAAATGCATTGCTCTCAAACGTGCGAAATGTATCGCCTGAAGCGTGAAGCACTTTTGATGCGCCAAACTCACCCAGGCGGGCCGCTTCCGACGCATCTGCATCACCAAAAAGCACGGCTGTAACGGTGGTGCCCGTTTGATCAGCCACATTCTTCCCATAGGAAACTCCTTCAAAACCGGATTTTTTGATTTTACCTCCGGTTGACTCTACATAAACTACTACTGACATAATGCTATAAATTTTTTTTTCGGATGAAATCGTTAAATAACCTTGGCTTCTGCATGCAGCAACTGCACCAGTTCGTCCATATTTTCGGGTGCAATCATTTTTACCCCGGCCTTCGCAGGTGGCATGTCAAACAAAGCAACCTTTACCTGCGGACTCACGGCCTGCGGTTCCTCCACGGCAATGGGTTTGGTACGTGCTGCCATGATACCGCGCATATTCGGAATACGCTGATCGGCCATTCCTTTTGCCGCAGAAATCACCAGAGGCAGATCACCCTCCAATACAAACGTAGCTCCGCCGGTCTCGCTTTCCATGCGTGCCACGGTACCGTTTAGGTCTAATTTATTTACCGGAGATACAAACTCCCAGCCCATCAATTCGGCAATCATGCCCCCTACTTCGGCATTGTTATGGTCAATGGTTTCCTTGCCGGTGAGAATCAGATCGAAATTTTTTGTTTTGGCATAAGCCGCAATCTGCGAAGCCACATAAAAAGAATCGGCAGGCTCCGCATTGATGCGCACAGCCTCATCAGCTCCGATGGCCAACGCTTTGCGAATGATGGCTTCATCTTCGGCGGTGCCCACCGTGATGATGGTGACTGTGCCGCCAAAAGCTTCTTTCAGTTCCAAACCGCGCACCAAAGCATACCACTCATCCGAAGGATTTACGATGTACTGTACACCCGCCGTGTTAAACTTGGTGTTCCCTTCCGTAAAACTGATTTTCGTGGTGGTGTCCGGTACTTTGCTGATACAAACCAGAATATTCATATTTTCAAGATTAAATTTTACCGTGTTTACGCCTCACAAAAATAGAAAAAAGTATGCATGACGAACATTTTTTTTCCGAAACCCGGGTTTGTTATTGTTTATCAATCCAATAACCCAAAAAAGGCAGAGTTGTTCACAGAGGGTGTAACAAAATGCGGAATTAGGTTGTTACATTTGCCATTAAAACAAATTCAAGCAATATGCGCCAGATTCAATTCCGTGAAGCCCTCCGTGAAGCCATGACCGAAGAAATGCGCCGCGACGAAAACATCTTCCTCATGGGAGAGGAAGTGGCCGAATACGACGGGGCCTACAAAGTATCCAAGGGCATGCTGGATGAATTCGGGCGCAAGCGGATTATCGATACCCCCATTTCGGAACTGGGTTTTGCCGGAATCGGCGTGGGTGCAGCCATGAACGGAATCCGCCCCATCATTGAGTTTATGACCTTCAATTTCTCTCTGGTGGCCATCGATCAAATCATTAATAATGCCGCCAAAATCTACCAGATGAGCGGAGGACAGTTCAATATCCCCATCGTATTCCGCGGCCCCACCGGATCAGCCGGTCAACTGGCGGCCACCCACAGCCAAAATTTTGAAGCCTGGTATGCCAACACACCCGGACTCAAAGTGGTTATTCCGTCAAATCCATATGATGCAAAAGGCTTGCTCAAAACCGCAATTCGCGACAACGATCCCGTCATTTTTATGGAGTCGGAACAGATGTATGGCGACAAAGGCGAAGTACCTGAAGAAGAATACCTCATTCCCATAGGCAAGGCAGATATCAAACGCATGGGAACCGATGTGACCCTGGTTTCCTTCGGAAAGATGATTAAGATAACGCTGGCGGCAGCGGAAGAACTGGCCAAAGAAGGCATAGACTGCGAAGTGGTGGATCTGCGCTCCGTGCGGCCGATTGATTATGATACGGTGATTCACTCGGTGAAAAAAACCAACCGTCTGGTGGTGATTGATGAAGCGTGGCCCTTGGCCAACATCGCCACCGAAGTCAGCTACATGGTGCAAAAGCGCGCATTTGACTATCTGGATGCGCCAGTAGTGCGTGTCACCGGGCGCGATGTGCCTTTCCCGTTTGCAGCATCGCTCATTGAAGCGTATCTGCCCAACATAAAACGCATTGCCGAGGCAACTAAATCCGTACTGTACCGATAGCCATACTACGCAGTTTCCTTTTCAGAGGCAAACTGCATCACCTTATCCACCATGGCGGAAGAACCTACGAAAAACGGTACCCGCTGATGCAGGGAAGTAGGTTGAATATCCAATATGCGTCCCTTTCCATCCGTAGCTTTTCCGCCCGCCTGTTCACAAATAAAGGCCAAGGGGTTGCATTCATAAAGCAACCGAAGTTTACCGTTGGGATCTTTGCCGGTTCCCGGATAAAAATAAATCCCTCCTTTGATGAGATTACGGTGAAAATCGGCTACCAAAGATCCGATATATCGTCCTGAATAAGGCTTTTTGCCCGGTCCTGACTCTTTGCAATAATCCATATATCGGCGTACACCCGGGGAGCAATCGTGGTAATTGCCCTCATTTACGCTGTAAATGGAGCCCTCGGCCGGAATGCGGATATCGGGATGGGAAAGACAAAACTCCCCGATGGAAGGATCCAGCGTAAATCCGTTCACCCCTTTACCCGTGGTGTATACCAGCATGGTGCTGCTGCCGTATATCACATAACCCGCAGCCACCAGTTTGCTGCCCGGCTGAAGAAAATCATCTTCGCAGGCAGGCTCACCCGGTTTTACGGTGCGGTAAATGGAAAAAATGGTCCCTATGGAAACATTGACATCAATGTTGGAACTGCCGTCCAAAGGATCGAAGGCCACCACATAATGGCCGTGGGATTCACCTTTTTTGCCGAAAGGAACAATCTCATCGTTTTCCTCAGAAGCAATCCCGCAGCACTTTTCACCCGCCCGCAGCGCGGAAATGAACTGCTCATTGGCAAATACATCGAGTTTTTTTTGCGACTCACCCTGTACGTTTACAGCCCCGAAATCACCCAGAATATTCGTAAGCCCGGCGCGGTTTACGTCGCGGTGTACAATTTTGGAAGCGATGACGATATCGGTGAGCAGGCTGCTCAGATCGCCTTTTGCGAATGGAAAATCTCGCTCTTTCTGCTGAATGAATTCATTGACGGTAATGATATCGCGGCTGAACATAATTGAACGCTTTGGCCCAAATATACGTGTAAATCTATCCGCCTTAGATAGGAAACCTAATTTACCACTGCATTCATTCCTGTTGTGTTGTTTGTTATCGGATTACTGTAATTAGGCAGAGGGGTTGTTTAAAGGTTCGGTTGTTTTTCCCATCCGAAAACCCAGGGCGGGTTGTTTGAAAGTTTGCCTGGAAATGGGCACGTAATAGATTACCACATTTTCAAATTAGTTCAGCACATAAACGGCCTCTCTTATCTTCGCACCAAATTTTACCGTATGGATGTAATTATCCGTAAAGCTCATCCGCAGGATATCCCCCACGTATTGACCCTGATCAGGGAATTGGCCCTCTTCGAAAAAGCGCCGCAGGAAGTCACCAACACCGAAGAAGCCATGCTGCGCGACGGGTTCGGAGCCGATCCGGTTTTTCATTGCAAAGTAGCCGAGTGGAATGGAACCCTGGTAGGCATGTATATCTGGTATGTGCGCTACTCCACCTGGAAAGGCAAAGGTTTGTACCTGGAGGACATCATCGTGACGGAGCCTATGCGGGGCAAAGGAATAGGCAAACAATTATTCGACGCCTGCATGCAGGATGCCGCCGAAATGCAGGCCAACTTCATGATTTGGCAGGTGCTCGACTGGAACGAACCGGCCATAAAATTCTACGAAAAATACAACGCTACTTTCGACGGAGAATGGCTTAACGTAAAACTGAAACCGGAGCAGTTTTCAGCCCCAAAAGAAAACGAAGGTAATGCCTAAACGGCCACCTCTGCTTTGATGTGCGGATGGGGATCGTAATTTTCCAACGTGAAATCCTCGAACCGAAATCCGAAAATATCCTTCACCTCCGGATTCAATTTCATGTATGGCAGTTGCCGAAAATCGCGCGAAAGCTGCAGTTTGGCCTGCTCTATGTGGTTGCTGTACAGGTGGGCATCGCCGAACGTATGCACAAAATCACCCGGCTTCAGGTCGCAAACCTGCGCCACCATCATCGTAAGCAACGCATACGAAGCGATATTGAACGGCACTCCCAAAAATATATCCGCGCTGCGCTGATAGAGCTGACAGGAAAGCCGCCCGTCAGCCACATAAAACTGAAAAAGCGAGTGGCAGGGCGGAAGCGCCATTTTATCCACATCGGCGGGGTTCCAGGCGGTCACGATGAGGCGGCGTGAATCGGGATTTTTCCTAATCATCTCAATCAGATTTTTTATCTGGTCGATGGCTCCTCCGTCGCGCGCGGGCCAACAGCGCCACTGGTATCCGTACACCGGGCCCAGATTGCCGTTTTCATCGGCCCATTCATCCCAAATGCTTACCCCGTTTTCTTTCAGGTACTGAATGTTCGTTTCCCCTTTCAGAAACCAAAGCAACTCATGGATGATGGAACGCACGTGCACCTTTTTGGTGGTTACCAGCGGAAATCCTTCCTCCAGATTAAACCGCATCTGATAACCGAAAATACTGTAGGTGCCCGTACCGGTGCGGTCGTTCTTGAAAGTTCCCGTTTCCAGAACGGTGCGCATGAGCTGATGATATTGTTCCATAAATACGGTTCCTTTTTCCGAAATTAAAATTGGGCCGCCACGGCCTCCGCCAGTTCAATGCCGATGCGTTCCTGGGCTTCGGCCGTGCTTCCTCCTATGTGCGGACTCACACTGATGCGCGGGTGGTTCAGCAGACGGGCATCGGGAGCCGGTTCGCCAACAAACACATCGAGACCGGCGCCTCCCACTTTACCGCTCTCCAGCGCCTGCAGTAAAGCTTCCTCATCCACCAATCCGCCGCGGGCGGTGTTTACGATGACCACGCCGGTTTTCATGCGGGCAAATTCTGCCGCGCCTAAAATGGCCTTGCCATCCTTGGGGGCAGGCACATGCAGGGTAAGAAAATCGCTGTTGGCTATCACCTCGTCCATCGATACGGTAAGGTATTCGATGGAAAATGTATCGTCAGTATGAAAAAAATCAATCTCTAATTCCGTTCTTTCAACAAAGGGGTCATAAGGCAAAACGTTCATACCCAATCCCAACGCCATGGAGGCCGTAGCCTGCCCGATACGGCCGAATCCGATGATGCCGAGTGTTTTGCCTTTCAGTTCAAACCCGGATGAGCCTACTTTTTTCAGTTGGTTAAAATCTCCGTCCTTCATGTTGCGGTTGGCCGTATGCAGATGACGGGCAAGCGTAAAGAGATGCGCAAATACGAGTTCGGCCACGGACTGTGAAGAGGCTCCCGGGGTATTCAGCACGACAATTCCCTTTTCGCGGGCATAGGCCACGTCTATATTGTCCATCCCTACTCCGGCACGGCCCACCACTTTCAAATCAGGACATCGGTCTATCAAATCGGCCCGAACCTGCGTAGCGCTGCGCACCAGCAATACCTCTATTTTTTCACGCACCAGATAATCGGCTAATTGATCCTGAGCCACTTTGTCGGTGAGTACGGTGAATCCTTCTTTCTCCAAAATGGCTTTGCCTGCGGCATCGATTCCGTCGTTGGCTAAAACTTTCTTCATGTCACTTTATGCAAATCGGTTGTTAAACTCCTTCATTACTTCACAGAGTACCTGCACGCTTTCCGGGGGAAGGGCATTGTACATGCTGGCGCGGTAACCGCCAACGCTGCGGTGTCCTTTCAGTTGGGAAATATTAGCCTCCTTGACCATGGACGCAAATTCGGCATCATAGGTTTCGTCTGTCAACACAAAGGTGGCATTCATCCAACTGCGGTCCTCTTTGGCTGCCGTTCCGCGGAATGCGGGAAGACTGTCTAATGTTTCATAGAACAACGTCTGTTTGCGCCGATTCACCTCCTCAATCCAAGGCAGTCCTCCGTTATCCTTCAGCCATTGCAAAGTGAGCATACTCACATAAATGGGAAACACGGGAGGCGTATTGTACATACTGCCGCCCTTGATGTGCACCTGATAATCGAGCATGGTGGGAATCTGCCGGCCCGTGTGGCCCAGAATTTCCTTTTTTACGATGACCAGGGTGGCTCCCGCGGGTCCCATATTTTTCTGTGCACCGGCATAAATCAAATCAAAGTGGGCAAAATCGGTACGGCGGCTGAAAATATCGGACGACATATCGCACACCTTTATCCCGTTAAATGAAGGCCATTGGTGGTATTGGGTTCCGAAAATGGTATTGTTGGACGTAATGTGCAGATAATCGGCATCGGCCGGAATGGAATACCCCTTGGGAATATAATTGAAATTTGTATCGGCCGAGGAGGCAACCACTTCGCAGCTACCCCACATTCCAGCTTCTTTAACGGCACGCGTGGCCCACTCGCCCGTGTTCACATAAGCGGCTTTCCCTCCCGATTTCATCAGATTCATGGGCACCTGCAGAAACTGCATGCTCGCCCCTCCCTGCAAAAAAAGCACTTCGTACTCATCTCCGAGACCGGTGAGTTCTTTCACCAGGGCACGGGCTTTGTCCATAACAGCCTCAAAATTTTTGGAGCGATGGGATATTTCCAAAAGGGAAAGATGCAGCCCGTCAAAATCAAGAACTGCCTCGGAGGCTTTCTTAAGCACCTCGGCGGGAAGTATGCCGGGTCCGGCAGAAAAATTATGCACTTTGGCCATACAGGTTTCTGTTTGAAATAATAGGCAAAGCTAACCAATTAGCTGCGGTCTGCATCAAATCAGCCGACCGATTTTCAACCAAATTTCAACAGTCCCAACCGACCGAACATACATGAGGATGACATCTGTCATATTTTGGCCAATTTGCCCCGTTTATCTTCGTGCGCAAACCATCAGAACCCGTTTATGCAAAACGTACAAGAAATGCTCATCAGCCGATGCCGACTGGAACAGCTTATTACCGAACGGCTGGACTATTTACCCAAAATCCCCGGTCATCCGTCGCACGATTTGGATTTTGATGCTGAAATGGTAGAAACCATTGTGGAATTTCACGAAGGCAGGCAGGATACCCTGTTTGAAAAGGCCAGTCGGTTCTCGTTGGAGCGACTTCTGGCCTACCTGAAAGCTACCCACCTGTATTATTTGGAAAAAATGTTGCCCGAAATCGAACAATCGGTGCTTCATGTTTTTAGTCTTTACCGGCAAAGCGACCGACTTCTTTCAGCGCTGGTGCTGTTCTTTAATGAATACAAAAAAGAGTTGGTTCAACATATTTTGCAGGAGGAAAGCACGTTTTTCCCATACGTGGAAAAGTTGCTCGAGGCACAAAAAGGAGGGTACCCGAAATACACGATGGAAAACCTGTTGAAAACCTCGCCTTTGGAATTATTTTTGGAACATCATGATGCCGTGGAAGACCGATTAGAAGAAGTACGGAACATAATCTTAAATCATTCGCCTGAAGGTAATCTGCCTTTTCCCTACCGTATTTTCCTTACCCAGGTGGATATTTTTGCCATGGAACTGGAAAAACACGGGATCATTGAAGAGGTGCTTTTTTTGCCCATGGTGCAGCACTTGGAAATGGAGCTTACCCGAAAAAATTAACGGGGTGGGATTTTTTTCTCTACCGGTTTCTGCGTATTGCCTTTGTTTTCGTCAGGGTTACGCATATCAATATCTTTTATGAAAGTGAAGGTTTTTCCTTTGAGCTGAAAGCCGTCGTAAGAACCCACGGGCCCGTAAAATGCAGGATTACCAAGATGCTTTTCCGACTGGGGCGCCAAAAAATCAAATACCAACGTGCGCAGTTCGGGATAAAACTTGAGCGACACATTGGCCAGGGCACTGTATTCGAGCACAACCCGGTTGAATATCTTATTTTCCTTTTTAAACAGGGGGGCTCCGAACTGCACCTCGCCCGTATTGGAAAACGTAAGCACCTCAGCCACTTTCCGACGCACCGGCGGATAATGCCCTCCGTAACCGAGAAGCAGATACATAGGCCTTGCGCCTTTCGCTATCGGATATATGGCATAGTAAATACACCCCGGCCAGGAAGTGCGGCCAAGATTTTTCTGTTCCACATTTTTCAAAAGTTCGCTTTTATCTTCCAACACAAAAATACGCGGAGCCTCCCTTCTCTCGGGCTTGGAATATACGATTCCGAAGCATCGGTAGGAATCATCGGCACGTTTGAGCGCCCAGGAATATACCCGCACGGTTTCATCAGGTGAAACCAGGCAGGATACGAATGGCAAGGCCTGCGTAGTGACCGAATCGGGCCCGTTCTCGGTCAGAAAATCGGTCAGCCCCTGCAAAAAAGCCTCCGCGGAAACCTTTTTTTCTTCATCCGGCTCCTGTTCGCTCAATAAACCCGAGCCTATTTCCTTCAGCGCAGACAAGGTTATTTGTCCATCCGCAAAAGTCCATAGCACAACCGAGAAAAGAAAAAGAAAGGCCTGCTTCATGAATATTTAAACGCGAAAAACCGCAAGTACGGTCAAAATTAGTACTTATTAAGAAGCGACTAGAGATGCAGACGGTCTTTCTTGGCCAACAACTCTTCACGGCTTTCCCGTATCTGGGGATCATCCACGCAACAATCTACCGGGCAGACCGCCGCGCATTGGGGCTCATCATGAAAACCGATACACTCCGTACACTTATCCGGTACGATATAATACACATCCATGGAAACGGGTGTCTGCGTGGAATCGGTATCCAATACGGTGCCATTCATCATGGTGTATTTGCCCGAAAGGGAAGTGCCGTCGCTCATGCGCCATTCCACGCCGCCTTCGTAGATGGCATTGTTCGGACATTCGGGCTCACAGGCACCGCAGTTGATACATTCGTCAGTAATGATGATAGCCATAAATCAATTATCCTACGTTCCGAAAAACGGAAAAACAAGCTTTTAAAATACCTTTGCAAAGGTATAAAACAGATGAAACATGGAGATGGAACAACGGATAGGGGTATTTGTTCAGCTGGGGCGCGACCTGCGGAACGTAACCGCTATGTGGAGGGAAAACCCCTCATCCGTGCCCGATGTGTGGCGACGGGTTATGAAAAAATCCGAAACAGAAAACGGATGGTTTACACCCGAAAACCAGATTAAAGCGCTGGAAGGTTTATCCGTGCTGCTCTCCGAACGCTCCCTGCGCGAAGGGCTCGCCCTTTATGGCTCCCTTTTTCCGGTCTCGCGTCCTAAAACGGTGGCCGTCATCATGGCAGGCAATATCCCTGCCGTAAACTTTGCCGATTTCCTTTACGTGATGCTAAGCGGGCATCGGTTTGTGGGCAAACTCTCCTCAGCCGATACTTGCTGGCTGCCATTTCTGGCGGGGGAAATCACCGAACTGGCACCGGAACTTAAACCGTTTATCCGCTTTGAAACCGATACCCTGCGCGATCCATTTGATGCGGTCATCGCAACCGGAAGCGGAAATACGGCACGCTATTTCGAATACTACTTCGGGGGTTATCCGCACATCATCCGCAAAAACCGCACCTCGGTAGCCGTACTCACAGGCCGGGAAACTCCCGAAGAAAGGGAAGCCCTGGGCCGTGACATTTCCGATTTTTATGGACTGGGCTGCCGCAATGTATCCAAGCTTTTCGTGCCTGAAGGATACGATTTCATACCGCTGCTGCAAACCCTGGAAGGCTTTGGGAGGCTGGCTGAAAACCATAAATACGTAAACAACTACGAATACCACCGTTCGCTCCTTCTGCTTAACGGAGATCCTTTTTACGACAACGGCTTTTTCCTGGTTCATCGAAACGAAAAATGGGCTGCGCCGGTAGGCACGGTTTTTTACGAAAACTACACAGATTTACATGAATTGGGCGCAAAACTCCTCCGCCACGAAGGGCAGATTCAATGCACGGTGGCCACCGAAGGCGATTTCCCGAGGCGGGTAGGTTTCGGGAAAAGCCAAATGCCCATTTTTTCAGACTTTCCCGACGGTATAGACGTGATGCAGTTTCTGGGCAGCTTGGCCTGAAATTTGTCTGAAAAAATTTGGTTTTTAGGGAAATGCGTTATCTTTGAAGAATTGTAAAAAGTCAAACAATATGAAAGGTCTAATTTTCACGGCAGCTCTAGCATTTTTAAGCAGTATTTGCGGAATAGCCCAGAACGCTGCCCCCGAATCTGTTAAAACGGCATTTCAGGAGAGTATGCCAGGGGTAACCGCCAAATACGGGCAGGAAGGAAACACGTGGAAAGCCGGTTTTACAGAAAATGCACAGACAAAATATTTAGTTTACGACGAAAAAGGAGCTCTGCTTTACACAGAAACAATGCTCACCAAAGCCCAGGCGCCCGCGCAAGCCGTGAAAGACAATGAGGCCCGCTTTGCCGGTTACACATTTGAAAACGTTTCCAAAGTGGAATACCCCGACGGTACGTTTTTATACCAGTTTCAATACATGATGAAAGGAAGTGCACAACATCTAGAAGTGTTTTACAACGACAACGGAATATTAGTAAAACGCAATCTGTTTTAAGTTTCGGCTGTTATACCTTTTTCAAAAACGGCTTCTTGCGAGGCCGTTTTTTTGTTTTACGCTAACCGAAGGCGGGAGATTCCGGCCGGTTAAATTTCAAACGTCTTCTCTGATGGCCCGGATATTTTTTGCGGTGAATGATTACCTTCAACCCCATGAAACAGGAACGTATCTTACGGACAGGTTTAGCCGTCCTTTTTTTGCTCAACATCGGCACCATAGGCATACTGCTGCTGGTAAAATCAAAAGCCGAAAAACGGCTCACCAACGCCTCGGGCTACCTGCGCGAATTGGGCGAACAATACATTGAATACCTTGTAGAAGTGCAGGATACGCTGGATGTGGAAACCGAAATTTCCATCATAGAGCCCGTACCGGTAGATATCGACATGCTTATCCGCGACAAAATTCCCGTACGCATGAACGTGGAAGTAAACGAAAAACTGAGTGTTCCCGTGGCCATGAACATCAGCGAGGTGGTGCACGTAGATACGTCCATCACCATGAAAGAAAAAGCCGACGTGTACGCCAAAAGCGTAATTCCCGTGAACCAAAAATTCACCTGGCTCTGGAGCAAAACTAAAGGGCCCAAAATGAAAATTAAAGCCGAGATTCCGCTCGATCAGAACATGCAGATTGCCTTTAATGACAAGCTCCGTTTCGAAAGCGACATTCCCGTGCGGTTCACCCTCAGGGATAATCTTCCCGTGGGCTTGGATTTGGACATTCCGGTAGACCAAAAAATTGACCTGGCCCTGAAAGTGAAACAGAGAGCCGTTGTGGGCTTTCCGTTCACTATGAAAATGCGTGGAAAAATTCCGATTACCATGAAAATTCCGGTAAAAATCCCGCTGCGGGAAACTCCCATCAAAACCTATCTGGATAAAACCGCCGACGAATTGGATGATATGTTATCCTTCTAAGCCATGCACATCGAAATCATCCGGGGGGACATCACGGAAGTGGTGGCCGACATTATCGTAAATGCGGCAAATTCATCGCTTTTGGGAGGCGGCGGGGTGGACGGAGCCATACACCGTAAAGGCGGTGCGGTTATTCTGGAGGAATGTATCCGCATCAGGGAAACTTCGGGCGGCTGCCCGGTAGGCGAAGCCGTGATAACGGGTGCAGGAAATCTGGCGGCCGGATATGTGGTGCATACCGTAGGACCCGTTTGGAAGGATGGAAATCAAAATGAAGATCAGCTTTTAGCCTCCTGTTATCTGAAAAGCATGGAACTCGCCGTAAAGCATGAAGCCAAATCCATAGCATTTCCCGGCATCAGCACGGGGGTATACCGCTTTCCCGAATTGAGAGCGGCCCAAATCGTGAAACAGGTGATGCATCACATAAACTACTCCTGGGAAAGCAAACCCGAAAAAGTGATTTTGGTATGCTTCAGTGAAAAGGCCTTCAGCCTGTACAAAAAAGTATTTGAGCAAAAATAGAGGCTTTATCCTGCATCATAGCAGAGGAAAATCCGTTTTTTTTAACCCTTTTCGGTTGCCGGAATTTTTGAATATTCATAATAAAAAAGTACGAAATTGGGATCTTTAAAAGCTTATTTTGAAAGGATTATTATTTTCGTGAGCTTTTATTTTCCAACATGCGTCTTTTAACGGATGTCTTACATGATAAAAGTTTACGCAGACATGAAAAACTATTTTCTTGTATTAATATTATTTTTCACGGTTTGGGGATTATATTCTCAAGCTCCGTGTAACATTCAGGCCTTTGCAACTCCGGCTCAAATTCAATGCGGCCAGGAAGTTCAATTATCTGCTTTTGGAACCGGCTCCGGCAACGTGGCATTTCAAGAAAATTTTAACGCGGGTAGTCCACAGGGGTGGCAGTTTACTCAAACAGTGACCATAGCCAACAACACGTGCGGAGTGCCCTCTCCGGATGGCAGTCCTTTTATGTGGATGGGAGATGCATCGGTGAATCCCCGGGATATGACCACCGTTCCGTTTGATTTGACTTTGGGAGGAACCATTTGTTTTGAAATGCGCTACTCCATCCAGGGTGATGCCTCTCCATGCGAAGGGCCGGATGAACCGCAAGAGGGTGTTTACGTACAATATAGTGTAAATGGCGGGGCAAACTGGACCACCATTGAATATTGGGATCCGAACGGAGGAAACGATGCGCAGCTGACCGACTGGAATCAGTATTGCCTTGCTATCCCCCCCGGTGCTCAAACACCCAATACGATGATCCGTTGGCATCAGGACAATGTGAGCGGAGCCGAGTACGATCACTGGGGAATTGACAACGTTGTTATAACGCTTAACGACCCCAATTACGTAATTACATGGAACCATGACGGATATTCTTACGGCCTGGGTTCATCCGGCGGATTAAACCCCAATATCGTTTCACCTGCAACCACGACCACCTACACCGTCCAAATTTCTGACGGAAATAATACGTGCACCGATCAGATACAGGTGACAGTGACCAATCCGGTTATTGTGGTATCCGCTGAACCTGATTCTACTATTTGTCCGGGAGAATGTCTAAATCTGGACGGAACAGCTTATTGGCAGATTCAGCCCGCAGGGCCCGTAACCTTTGTGAACGATGTTTCGCAAAGCATTTCGGCAGGAGTGGGCGGCAGCGCCATCAGCATTCCCATTGTTACCAGCGGAATTAATATTGGGGCGTTGGGTCCGAATGATATTTTGGAAGTCTGCATCACCAACATGTCTTATTTCGGGCAGAATATTTTCCCACCTTCCCTGCTCACGGTAGGTTCATTTACCATCAATCTCGTTTGTCCCGGCGGAAACAGCATAACGCTGGTACCAAGCGGGGTGACTACCAGTACATTTATCCTTCCTGGGTATGTGAACACCTGTTTCACCATGTCGGCCGTAAATCAGATCAATACGGCCTCTCCGCCCTACACCAATACCTATCTGCCCAATCAGTCGTTCGCCAACCTGGCCGGCTGCCAGGCAAACGGCACATGGACCATGTCTTTGGTTCCGTCGGGTCTGCTTGGCGTGGGGTCAGGGAGCTTCGGCGGATGGTCCATTACGTTTGACGATCCGGGTTTGGTGGGTCCCGTTACGTATTCCTGGAGCCCCACCACATCCATGACGGGAGCAAACACACTCACGCCCGAAGTCTGCCCCAATTTTACCACTATTTACACATTAACCGCCACCAATGCGCCCGGATGTTTACCGGCATCTGATCAGGTGACCGTTACAGTACCGAACACCTGCTGCCAACTTCAGCTGGATAACGTAGCCCTTACCCAGCCAAGCTGCGCCGGAAACGACGGACAAATCGTGATTACGGTTTCCGATGCCATTGCCGGACTGCAATACAGCATCGATAACGGCGCTACTTTTCAGACTTCAAATACATTTACGGGATTAGCGCCGGGCAGTTATAACATTCTCGTAAATGATGATAACGATTGTCCAGTGGGTCAATCCGTTCAGCTGGTAAATGATAATGCACCGGTCATAGATGAGATCATCACAACCAACTCCTCCTGCGTCGGAAACGAAGGCAGCATAACGGTGAATGCATCGGGAGGAAGCGGAGGTTTTCAATGCAGTATAGACGGAGGAGCAACCTTTCAGGCATCCAATGTTTTTTCGTCTTTAGCCCCCGGCAATTATACCATTACCGTTGAGGATGCTGCGGGCTGCGAAACCACAGGACAGGCCACGGTTTCCACGCCGGGAGGTTTGACCATTACCGCCGTTAATACCACGCAACCATCCTGCGGCCAGGCTGACGGATCTTTGGTGATCATTGCCAACGGAAACGGCATGCAATACAGCATTGACGGTGGAGTTACTTATCAGGCGTCCTCCACATTCGCAGGTTTGGCATCCGGAAATTATACCGTCACCGTACAGGACGCGGACGGATGTGAAGCTACCCAAAATGTGGTTTTGAACGATTTGGGTGCGCCGGTAATCAACTCGGTACAGGTTGTCAATATCGGTTGTTCCAATGCCACGGGCTCTGTAACGGTTAATGCCACGGGGCAATATTTACAATTCAGCATTGACGGAGGAGTTACATTCCAGACAGGAAACGTATTCAACGGATTGGCGGCAGGCTCTTACACGGTATCCGTGAGCGAAAACGGTTGTGAAGCGTCAGAAACGGTTCAGATTACCGAGGCGCCCATTCTTACGGCAAACATAAGTGCCATAAATGACGGATGCACTGCCGCCTGCACGGGCTCCGTCAACGTAACGATAACTAACGGAACTCCGCCATATACGTATAACTGGGCCGGAGGAATTGCGGGTAATGTGCCACAGGTATCAAGCCTTTGTGGAGGAAATTATTCGGTGACTATCGTGGATGCTACAGGGTGTAATGTAACCCTGCAGGCATCCGTGGGAACTTCTTCTTCTCCGGTGGCCGATTTTGATTTCAATCCCACGCAGGTGGTGTTGCCCGATGGTTTGGTATCTTTCACCAATTTATCCGGCGGAGCCGATTCGTACTCCTGGTCATTCGCCGGACTGGGTGTTTCGGATGTCGCAAATCCGCTGTTTGATTTCAGTGCAGTGGGCCCGGGAATTTACCCCATTTGCCTTGTTGCTTCCAACGCCGAAGGATGTAGCTCGGAACACTGCGAAAATCTGACCGTGAAGAAAAACTTTTATGTATTTGTGCCCAATGCATTCACCCCAAACAACAATAATTCGAATGATTCCTTTTTCCCGGTAACGCGGGATATTTTGTACGGTGATGAATTTGAATTTTCCGTGTATAGCCGATGGGGTGAGCGGATGTTTTTAAGCCGGGAAAGTAATATGGGGTGGGATGGCACTTACTTCAATAAGCAGGTTCCCCCCGATGTATATGTCTGGAAAGTTACCGTAAAGGCGGAAGGGCAACCCGAGCAAGTGTATCTGGGTCATGTAACCCTCATCAGATAATCCAGGCGCCCAAAAAAGGGCGATGATTTTTTCACTCCTCTTTTACTCATTCATCCCGATTTTAAAAACCGAGATGTTAATGGGATGGAGGTGTTTTTCTCATCGAAAAAGATGAAATTTTTTTAATTTTTTTATCACGCCTAAGCAAAACAGAACAAAACAAAACCTGTGGTAAAAAAATCATATTTTAAAAACACCCTTCGTTTTTTAAGGTGTTTTCCGAATTTTTGTACTATTTTTCCGAAAAAGGGTTTATTTTTTGGGGTACTTTTTTAAAAAAAAGATAAAAATCTATATTTGTACCCTGAAAAAAGCACCTTAAACACTCTTTTTATGGCATCACAACGTTTTGAAGCTCTTCAGCAGGTAGTAGACAGAGAAATTCCTCTTTACGGAGGCGTGCAGGAGCCGTTTTCCCAATTCTTCGGAGAGAACGTATTCGGACTCGACAAACTGAAACTGGCCCTTTCTTCCGAGGCGTGGGAAAATCTGGAAGCCGCCGTTCTGCACGGAGAGAAAATAAGCCGCGAAACCGCCGATGCCGTGTCGGCAGCCATGAAAACCTGGGCCATGGGCAAAGGAGCCACGCATTATACCCATTGGTTTCATCCGCTGCGCGGAACCACGGCGGAAAAACACGATTCGTTTTTTGAGTTGGCAGGCAGTCAGCCGGTGGAGCGTTTCCGTGGTAGTGCCCTCGTGCAGCAGGAGCCCGATGCCTCCAGCTTCCCCAGCGGGGGAATCCGCACCACGTTTGAAGCCCGCGGTTATTCCGCCTGGGATCCATCCTCGCCCGCCTTTATTTACGAAGTGGCCGGAGCCAAAACACTCTGCATACCCACCATTTTCGTATCCTACACCGGCGATGCCCTCGATCACAAAGCACCCATGCTGAAAGCGCTTCTGGCCGTGGACAAAGCCGCTACGCGCGTAGCCCAATGGTTCGATAAAGACGTTACCCGCGTATCAGCATCGCTGGGTGCCGAACAAGAATATTTCCTGATTGATAAGGCCCTGTTTCAGGCCCGTCCCGACTTAGTGATGCTGGGCAAAACCGTGTTCGGACACTCACCCGCCCGCGGTCAGCAGCTGCACGATCACTACTTCGGTTCCATTCCGCGCAGGGTAACCGCCTTCATGCTCGATTTTGAAAAAGAATGCATCAAGCTCGGCATACCCGTGCGCACCCGGCACAATGAGGTAGCCCCGGCACAATTTGAGGTGGCTCCGCAATTTGAAGAAGCTAACCTGGCGAGCGACCATAATATGCTGCTCATGGACGTGATGGAGCGTATGGCCGACCGGCATAATTTCCGCGTGCTGTTTCACGAAAAGCCTTTTGCCGGCGTAAACGGAAGCGGAAAGCACAACAACTGGGCGCTCATCACAAACACCGGGCGCAACCTGTTGGCTCCCGCCAAAAAACCGAAGGACAACCTGCAGTTCCTCACCTTCTTCGTAAATACGGTGGCAGCCGTACACCGCTGGGCCGATCTGCTGCGCGTGAGCATAGCCTCGGCCAACAACGATTACCGCCTGGGGGCCAACGAAGCACCCCCGGCCATCATTTCCGTATTTGTAGGTGCGCAGATGCACAAAGTGCTTACCGAGTTGGAAAAAAACGCCAACCTGCAGTTCGACAAAGGCGATAACCTGTACCTGAAATTGGGCATCAACAAAATTCCGGAAATCATTCTGGACAATACCGACCGTAACCGTACTTCTCCGTTTGCCTTTACGGGCAATAAATTTGAATTCCGTGCGGTAGGTTCTACGGCCAATTGTGCCCGTCCCATGACGGTGCTCAATAGCATCATGGCGCAGCAGCTGGAAGATTTTTACAACGAAGTAGAAAAACTCACCGAAAAAGGCAAAAAGCGCGAAGTGGCCATTTTGGAAGTATTGCGCAAACTCATCAAACAAAGTAAACCCATCATTTTTGAGGGCGACAACTACAGCGATGAATGGGTGAAAGAAGCCAAAAAACGCGGACTGAATAATTTCCGCACCACGCCCGAAGCGTTGAGAGTGCTTGAGAATAAAAAACTCACGGAAGTATTCGTGAAACAAGGCGTGTACACTTTTAAAGAGCTGGAAGCCCGCTACGCCATCATGTGCGACGAGTATGTAATGAAAGTGCAGATTGAAAGCCGTGTGATGGGTGATCTGGCCCAAAACCACATCATTCCTGCGGCGATCAAATATCAGAACGAACTGCTGAAAAACTTAGAAATGAAAAAGCAGTTGGGCATGAAAGACGAAACAGTTACGTCGCTGGTGAAAGAAATTTCGGAGCGCATTGCCAAAATACGCACCCTGGCCGAAGAAATGCGTCAGGCGCGCAAGGCGGCCAACCTGTTGGAGCACGAAGCTGACAAAGCCACGGCTTATGGCGCCAAAGTAAAGCCGTTTTTTGAAAAAATCCGATACGAAGCCGATAAGTTAGAATTGTTGGTGGACGACCGCGACTGGCCTCTGCCTAAGTACCGCGAGTTGCTCTTTTTACGATAGATTAAAAGGACAAATAACTACAAAGCCTCTTCCGCAGGGAAGGGGCTTTTTTGATTGGGACAAATAAGTAAGAAATACTCACATTCCCCCTATCTTTGTCCCATGTTGCTCAAAATGGCCAAGCCCAACGTACGCAGTTTCGACAAGGACGAACTCCGCGATTTCTTTAAAGAGCGTGGCGAAAAAGCCTTCCGGGCCGATCAGGTGTACCAGTGGGTATGGCAGAAACATGCCAAGTCGTTTGAGCAGATGACCAACCTGCCCAAAGACCTGCGGGCTTTTCTGGAAGAACATTTTCTCATCACCGAGCTGAACACTTCCGACTGCCAACGCAGTGCCGACGGCACCGTGAAATCCGTATTTTCACTTACCGACGGAAAAACCATCGAAGGCGTACTCATTCCCACGGCCAAACGCATGACGGCCTGCATTAGCTCACAGGCAGGGTGCAGCCTCGATTGTACATTCTGTGCCACGGCCCGCCTGAAAATGATGCGTAACCTGCATGCCGACGAAATTTATGATCAGGTGGTCGCGATAAAAAAACAAGCCGAAGAATTTTATAACAAACCGCTCACCAACATTGTACTCATGGGCATGGGCGAACCCCTGCTCAACTACAAAAACGTATCGGCCGCCATAGAAC
This sequence comes from Flavobacteriales bacterium, assembly GCA_044345355.1. Lineage (GTDB taxonomy): Bacteria > Bacteroidota > Bacteroidia > CAIKAF01 > CAIKAF01 > JAKRSD01. Next base: position 4,876 of record JBIJBG010000009.1, on the reverse strand, counting down.
ATATTCATTCGCCCGAGGGGCTGAACATGGCGTATAAACGCATCACGCTTTCTACCTCAGGTATTGCGAAAATGATTCATAAACTGGGCGATGATGAAGTGAAATTTAAGCTGGCCCTGTCGCTGCATGCCGCCGATAACGAAAAGCGCAGCAAAATCATGAGCATCAACGATACCAATCCGCTGGAAGATTTAGCCACCGCCCTCAAACATTACTATGCCAAAACGGGCAATGCCGTTACCTACGAATACATTGTATTTAAAGATTTCAACGATACGGTGCAGGATGCACGTAATCTGGCACGTTTCTGTAAACATATTCCATCCAAGGTAAATATCATTGAGTACAACCCCATCGAAAACGGCGAATTTGAACAGACCACCGAAGAACGACTGAATGCCTTCATGCAGGTATTGGAAAAAGAGGGCATTGTGGCCAAGGTGCGCCGCAGCCGGGGAAAAGACATTGATGCGGCCTGTGGGCAGTTAGCGGGGAAGAAATAACCGGGAACCTTTTCGCTATTTTTGAGTTTCTTTACCGAATCAAAAAGATAACACAATGAAAAAATCAATTCTATTTCTTTCTTTAGCCCTGGCTTCAGGAGCTGCTTTTTCTCAATTGGAACTGCCCGTACCCAGCCCTAAAGCTAAAGTAGAACAGCGTGTGGGATTAACCGACGTAACGATTGAATACTCCCGTCCTGCGGTGGCCGGACGTAAAATTTGGGGCGGTTTGGTGCCAATGGATAAAGTGTGGAGAACCGGTGCCAACTCTGCCACGGGCATCTCCTTCAGCAAGGATGTAGAAATTGCCGGAAAACCCATCAAAGCAGGAGATTACGCCCTCTTTACCATTCCTTCCGAAAACGAATGGACCGTCATCATCAATTCAAACGAAGGGCAAAAAGGCAGCACCGATTATAAAGAGTCGCTGGATGTATTGCGTTTTAAAGCAAAAGCCACGGCATCCCCCGAATTTAAGGAGCGTTTGGAGTTTACCATTGAGCCTGTTTCGGATAATGAAGGTATGGTACATATCACCTGGGAAAAAACCCGTGTAAGTTTCGGGTTCAAAACCAACTCTGTAAAAAATGCCGAAGCCAATCTGGCGGCATTTGAGCGTAAAACCGGCGGTTTATGGTACGATCTGGCCCAAGCTGCCCGCTACAGCAACAACAACGGATTAAATGCCGACAAGGCATTGGCGTGGATAGATCAATCCATCAGCCTGAAAGAACATTTCTTCAACAGATGGGTGAAAGCCCAAATATTGGCGAAAAAAGGAGACAATGCAGGAGCTTACCAATTCGCGGCAGAGGCGAAAGCCTGGGGCGAAAAAAATCCGAGCGGTTTTTATGAGGCCTACAAAGCCGAAATTGAAAAAGCCGTGAATGATTGGGCAGCATTTGCTCCCAAAGGCAAAGGGAAAAAATAAAAATTCTGTTTTTCAGCTAAAAATTTGAGCAACCGGCGGCATTATTTACCGCCGGTTTCTTTTTGCTTAAACCAGGACGAATAGAACACATAATTTTTGGCAATACGTTCTATCTCTCCCGCTACCAATTCGGGGGTAATGTTTTTTACCTTTTTCGCCGGCACCCCGGCGTAAATACTCCCGGCCTCAACATGGGTACCTTCCAAAACCACCGCCCCGGCGGCAATGATGCTGTTGCTTTCCACCACGGCCCCGTCCATCACGATGGCCCCCATGCCGATCAGTACATTGTCGTGAATGGTGCATCCGTGCACCAGGGCCCTATGGCCTATGGACACATTATTCCCGATGTGGAGCGGATGCTTCTGATAGGTACAGTGAAGCACGGCTCCGTCCTGCACGTTTACCCGATTGCCGAGACGGATATAGTGTACATCTCCCCGCACCACGGCATTAAACCAAAAGCTGCATTCGTCGCCGCAGACCACGTCACCCACGAGGGTTGCGTTATCTGCCAAAAACACATTTTCTCCGAAAACGGGAGATTTTCCTTCAACGGGAAGCAGGTATGCCATAAATTTTGATATTTTTAACCCTTGATTTCTTGATTTCAAAAGTAATGAAAGGATTGCTGCGTTTCGGATTTGGAGTACTTTTCGCCGGGATTTTTGCCATGCAGGCCCGGTCGCAGGAGTGCGGTTATGTATATGTAACAGCCAACGGAGCAGGCTCCGGAGCGGCAGGCACACGGGCCAATCCGGCAAACTTAACCTACGGACTTACCCTGATGTCGGCTGTCAACAACCACATGCGCATGGCACAGGGTACCTATGTAATCAATGCGCCCATAATTCTTGCCTCCAACCAAACCATCGAAGGCGGATATGACGCCACCACATGGATAAAAAGCAACACCTACGAAACCATCATTCAGCGGACAGCACAAAACATAGAACCGGCACCCGAAAGATTGACCGCTTTTCGCGCAAACGGACTTTCCGGATTTCGCCTGCAGGATTTAACCGTTCAGGTAGCCAATGCCACCGGTAACGGGGTATCGCTTTACGGGTTGTATTTGAACGGCTGTTCTAATTACAATTTAGCCCGCTGTAAAATTTCGGTGGGCAATGCATCTCCCGGAGCACAGGGGATTGCGGGAGCCCCGGGAGACATCGGAGCCCCGGGTTTGCCGGGACAACCCGGAGATGCCGAAGGCACCTGCTGTCGTGAACCCGGCACAGGCGGAAGCGGTTCCTTTCCGGGAAGTTTTGCCGGAGCCACGGGAGGTTTCGGCGGACAGGAGGGCGGATACCAAACCACCACAGCCCTCGGCTTTTGTGTGGTAGAACCGGGAAGTGAATTTTCAAACCCAGGAGCTCCGGGTCAAAACGGATCAGGCCCACAGGGTGGCACAGGCGGACAAGGCGGAACAGGCTTATGCAATCTTACTTATGTAAACACCAGCTGTTCGGCCCAGTTGCCCAATCATGGCGTACCGGGAGCACCCGGAGCTACAGGAGCCGACGGAACCCCGGGAGCTCAGGCCTCTGCCGGATATTTGGGAGGATACTACATTCCCGCTGCCGGATTTCAAGGCGGTCAGGGTGGAAACGGTGCAGGCGGCGGCGGCGGCGGCGGCGGCGGCGGAAAAGGATGTGAGCCCGTAGCCATAAATCCGATATCCTGCGACGTGGTGTATAACACAGCCGGAACCGGCGGCGGCGGCGGTGGCGGCGGTGAAGGAGGACAGGGTGGATTCGGAGGACAGGGAGGACAAGGCGGAGGCGGTGCGTTTGCCGTATTTGTTTGGAACAACGGATTTAACGGATATATTCAGGACTGCACCTTAAACGCCGGACAAGGCGGTGAAGGCGGAATTGGTGGAGCCGGAGGATTAGGAGGAAACGGAGGGGCAGGCGGAGCCGGAGGAAAACTGGGTGATGCCCAGAACGGCATCAACAGCTGCAACAACGGGGAAGGCGGAAACGGAGGAAACGGAGGAAACGGAGGACAGGGCGGTCAAGGTGGAAAAGGTTCTGACGGCGTAGGTTTAAACCTATATCAAAACAACACGGGAGAACCCGTTTTCCTCATAAACAACAACAATCCGGGAGAACCGCCCATTTTTGTCAACCAGTTCGGCTGCACCAACAGCGATGTTATCATCAGCACTACGGCACAAGGTGTTTTGAACTGGCTTTTTGATTATGCCTCGGTACCTTCTTTCGGCAATGCAGCATCCGATACGGTAAGCTACTTTGTTCCCGGCTTTCGTTCGCTTACATTGCTGGCTGACGGTGTTCCCTACCGATATTCCAATTTTGTAACCATACGTGATCCCTATACACCGCCTGCCATTTCAGCCAGCGCGGAAATTATCTGTGCCGGCAGCAGCATCACCTTCTCCACACAACCCGTAGCGCAAACATATCAATGGACATTCCCCGGAGGAAGCATCGCCTCATCCAACGTGCAAAACCCACCCACGGTAACATTTAATACTCCGGGAACCTACCAGATTCAACTGCTTACCACGTCCTGCTGCGGAGTACACATTACCAAAAAAACCATTCAGGTCATCAACAGCGTGAATGTCAATCTGGGTGCCGATATCGGCATCTGCTTTACCGACCCCCTTCCCCTGCTGAATGCGGGTAATCCGGGAGCTACATATGCCTGGACCAAAAACGGACTGCCCTTCGGAGGTAGTACCCAGACCCTGCAAACCAACGGCGAAGGAAATTATGGGGTAACCGTGAGTTACGGCAGCGCCTGTACGGGAACCGATCAGATTCAGATTCTGGTGGCCTCCACCTTGCCGATCAATCTGGGAGCTGATACCGCCATTTGCATCAACGGTACCTTCCCCCTGTTAGATGCAGGCTTTGCGAATGCATCGATTTACCAATGGTATTTTAACGGAAACCCCATCGGATTGAATACCCCCACATTCCAAACATCGGCGCCCGGAACCTATGCGCTGCAGGTTACGAGCCAGACAGGCTGTCTGGGGTCTGATACACTGGCCTTGAGCATCAGTGATCCGCAGGTGAATCTGGGACCGAATCTGTTGGCCTGCTCCAACGAAGGTTTTCCCGTGCTTAACGCAGGAAGCCAAGGTATTTCGTACAATTGGACAGTTAACGGAGCACCCACGGGAACGGACAGCCAATTTTTACTGACTACGGTAGCAGGCACCTATGAAGTAACGGTTACCAACCAATTTGGCTGCACGGCAACGGACAACATGGATCTCACCGTAGAAATAGCCCCAACCGCTAATTTTACGATACCCACTACGATTACGGTAGGCCAAACGGTAAATACCACCAACAACAGTACTCCAGCCGGACTCAATTTCTTCTGGAATTTCGGAGATGGCAGTGCAGGGAGTACTGCCACCAATCCGTCCCATATTTTTACCGAAGCAGGTCCGTATAGT
>JBIJBG010000063.1:0-8921 GCA_044345355.1 Flavobacteriales bacterium | reverse complement strand
CGGAATTCGTAGAAAAACCGGCCGATGAAGGCACCTGGATCAACGGTGGTTTTTTTGTGATACGCCCTGAAGTAACCCGATATCTGCATGAGGATGCTGACTCGGTGATGTGGGAGCGGCAGCCGTTGGACGACCTGGCCCGCGAAGGACAGATGAACGCTTTCCGGCACCGCGGATTTTGGAAATGCATGGATACCCTGCGCGACAAAGAAGAATTGGAAAAGCTCTGGCAAACCAATCCGCTCTGGAAAAAATGGTAAGTCTGAAGGAACTGAAAGATGCATACGCCGGCAAGCGGGTTTTTGTTACCGGACATACCGGATTTAAAGGAGCCTGGCTGATTCAGATTTTGCATGAAGCCGGAGCGGTTGTAAAAGGGTATTCTTTGGCACCGGAAACTTCGCTCGATTTGTATCTTTCTGTTCATGGGGATTCGCTTTGCGATTCGGTTATCGGTGATATACGCGACTTACGGAAGCTGCACCACGAAATACAGATTTTTCAGCCCGATTTTGTATTTCATCTGGCGGCACAGTCGTTAGTCCGTCGTTCTTACGAAAAGCCGGTTTACACCTGGGAAGTCAACGTAACCGGAACCGCCAATCTGCTGGAAGTGCTTCGTGTTATCAATAAACCTTGCGTGGCGGTATGCATTACGACCGATAAGGTATATGAGAACCCTGAGAAAGGCCTTCCGTTTACCGAAGCTGATCCGCTGGGTGGACATGATCCGTATTCTGCCAGTAAGGCAGGCTCGGAGTTGGTCATTGCCTCTTACCGCCGTTCCTTTTTTGCAAATTCTCCCGTTCGTCTGGCTTCGGCTCGTGCAGGGAATGTCATCGGCGGAGGTGATTTCGCGGATGATCGCATCGTTCCTGATTTTGTCCGTGCACGCCTTGCCGGAAAACCCTTACACATACGCCGGCCTGATGCGGTAAGACCTTGGCAGCACGTGTTGGAGCCATTGGCCGGTTATCTTATGCTGGGTGCCCGGTTGGCGCATCAGCCCGAATTGGCCACCGCCTTTAATTTCGGTCCGGAAACGGAAGATGTACTTACGGTGAAAGACCTTATTCATCAGGCCGAAAAGGACTGGCCCGGTGAACCTGCCATTTTTGCGGGAGAAACGGAAGGTCCGCACGAGGCAGGATTACTTTTGCTGGACATCACAAAAGCCAAAAACGAGCTGGGTTTTTCACCCGTATGGAACGCCCGGGAGGCAATCCGTCAAACGGTTTTATGGTATAAAAATTCCGAAGTTTCCGAACGGGAAAAATGCCGTGAGCAGCTATTGGCTTACTTTAAGGGGTAGCCTTCTTTTGCTCATAAGTTACTCCGTTTTTTGCTCCCTCTTTAGCCGAAATCTGTGTATCATTGTCCTATGAAAGCAGAGCCATTGCCGCTACGGGGAGCGTATCTGATTCATCTTTTCCGGATGGAAGATGAGCGGGGCGTATTTTTCAAACCGTTTAACAGAGATTCCTTTTTAGCTGCAGGGATTGATTTTGAACCGAGGGAATCCATTTGTTCGGTAAGCGGTAAAAATGTATTGCGTGGCATGCATTTTCAAAAGCAGCCCCATGCGCAGGCTAAACTGGTGTATTGTCCGCATGGTGCTATTCTGGATGTGATTTTGGACATAAGACCGGATAGTGCCACCTACGGACAATATTATTCCGTGGAGCTTTCCGCACAAAACGGGCTTTCGCTTTACATACCAGAAGGTTTTGCCCACGGATTTCTGGCCCTTTCGGATCATGCTCTTACTTCCTATCTGATGAACCGTGAATATGCCCCGGATGCAGATTCGGGTATCCTGTGGAATTCATTCGGATTTGACTGGCCTGTGGAAAATCCCCTTATTTCAGGGCGAGACCGGGGATTTGAGATATGGAAAGGAAAGTAATTGGGTATTAGTTTAAGGTATCAAGAATCAAGTATCAAAAACTGGGAAGTCTTTAAACAGTAGAACAATCGAACAGTCAAACATAAGAAGATGCGCATACTCATCATAGGAGCTTCCGGCTTAATCGGTTCTAATTGCCTCCGCTATTTGGGCGAACAGGGCCATGACGTCCTGGGCACGTATTATTCCTATCCGGCGAAGGACACCATTTTTCTGGACACTCTCAATCCTGAAAATCCTCAAAATGCGGATTTAAAAGGTTTCTCTCCCGATATAATTCTCAATTGCGGTGCGCTTACCCATGTGGATTATTGCGAGCATAATCCGGACGAAAGCTATGCGAAAACGGTGGAATCCCATGCCCATGTGCTTCGTTGGGCCGATGAATTAAAAGCCCGTGTGGTTTACATCAGCACCGATTACGTGTTTGACGGGGTTGCAGGGCCATACCGTGAAGAGGATGCCGTAAACCCGATTTCCGTTTACGGAAGGCATAAACTGGAGGCCGAACAGGCTACGCTTGAGCAAAATCCAGACAACCTGGTTCTTCGCGTTACCAATGTGTACGGCGATGAAGAGCGCGGTAAAAATTTCGTCGCCCGTATCGTGGATCAGGCGAAAAACGGCCAAAAACTGATGCTCAATCTGCCCGTAGATCAATATGCCACCCCGGTAAACGGCTTGGACGTGGCCCGGGCGCTTCATCTGCTTTTGCGGGATGGGAAAACCGGCATCTATCATATTGCATCCACCGATTTTTTAAATCGGGTGGAACTGGCCCTGAAGGTGCTGAATTATTTTCCCGGTGCGAAATATGAACTACACCCTAAGCGTACTTCCGAATTAAATCAACCGGCGGCGCGTCCGCTCATGGGAGGCCTCATCACGGCCAAGTTCTCTGCCGAATATCCAACCTTCCTGTTTTCCTCGATTGATGATTATTTGTCGGGGCGGACCATTTCTTAAACGCATGGTCTGATGCATTCCAAACCGGAGGAAATATTACGTCAGTATTGGGGCTACGATTCCTTCCGTCCTCCGCAGGATCGGATTATCGATTCGGTTTTGGCAGGCAGGGATACCTTGGCTCTGCTGCCCACAGGTGGGGGAAAGTCCATCTGCTTTCAGGTACCCGGCATGGTCATGGATGGGATCACGTTGGTCATCTCTCCGCTCATCTCTCTGATGAAAGATCAGGTGGAAAATCTGAAAAAGCGCGGAATAAAAGCCTCAGCCATTCATACGGGCATGCCTTTTTTCATCATGGAAAATGAGTTGAATAACTGTGTGGCGGGCTATCATAAATTTTTATACCTGTCGCCGGAACGCTTGAAAACGCCTCGTTTTTTGGAGTTTTTCCGCCACATGAACATAAACCTCATCGCTGTAGACGAAGCGCATTGTATTTCGCAGTGGGGTTACGATTTCCGACCCGTATATCTGGAAATTGCAGAAATCCGGAAGTTTCATCCGAAAGTGCCTGTGCTGGCCCTGACTGCTACGGCTACACCCCAGGTGGCCTTTGATATTTGCGAAAAACTTCATTTTGCCAAAAAGAACATCATCGGCAAAAGTTTTGCCCGTGAAAATTTGGTTTACGTGGTATCGCCCTGCGAAAAGAAAGAAGTGAAAATCTTGCAATGGCTGGAAGCCGTGAAGGGCACGGCCATCGTATATACGAGAAACAGGCAGCTTACCAAAAAATTCAGTGAGTTTCTGAACGCAAGGGGTATTTCGGCCGATTATTATCACGCCGGCTTGGAGCATGAAATCCGCGAAAAAAAACAGAAAGACTGGATGAACAACCGGTTTCGGGTGATGGTAGCTACCAACGCATTCGGCATGGGTATTGATAAACCGGATGTCCGTCTTGTGTTGCATACCGACGTGCCTGAGTCTCCCGAGGCATATTTTCAGGAGGCGGGACGTGCCGGCCGCGACGGCAAGGTGGCTTATGCCGTGTTGCCTACCGTTCCCTCCGACAAAAAGATATTGGAATCCCGTTTTTTGGAGGAGTTTCCCGAAAAAAAAGATATTTTGCGGGTATACAAAGCGCTGTGCAACCACCTGCAGATTCCGGTGGGTACCGGAGAGGGAGAAGAATTTAAATTCAGTCTCGATCAATTGGCGGAGCATTACGGACTAACCCCGGGAGCTGTTTTCCGTTCGCTGAAAATTTTGGAAAAAGAACGTTACCTGTATCTGAATGAGTCTGCCTTCGAGGTTTCGTCGCTCAGGCTGAAGCTCAATACAAGGGCCCTGTATGATTTCATGGTGAGGCAGCCCAAATACGAATCATTCATTCAGACGGTGCTTCGCTCCTACGGCGGTTTGTTTGATGATTTTGTCCGCATCAGCGAGGTGAAATTGGCCGGAAGGTTGAAAAGACCCACCGTGGATGTGGTAGATATGCTGGAAAAACTCCATAAACTGGAAGTTTGGGAATACAGACGGGCCTCCAATCTGCCTTCCGTTACCCTGTTGATTCCCCGCATTCCGGAGGCTGATTTTATCCTTAATCCGAAAAGTTACGGCCTGCTCAAAAAAAATGCCCGGCACCGCTACGACACCATGATCGGCTACATTACCGAGAAAAATCTGTGCCATTCCGTTTTTCTGCTCCGGTATTTCGGAGAAGAAAATACGGCGGATTGCGGCCGCTGTGATATATGCCGTAAAAAGAAAGGTCGGCTCGATTCGGAATTTTCTCAAATATGGGCAGGATTTATGGAGGCGCTTTCCGGCCTTCGGCAAAAAGAATTTACGGATGCCAAATCACTTTTGGCTGCCTGTGGTCTTAAGGAATCGGAACTTGCCCTGCAATGTTTAGATCTGGCCGTGGATGAAGGCTATCTGACTTTTTACCCCGCCACAGGTTACCGCCTGAGGGATTAACGCAACTATCGGGGAAATTATCTTTATTTGTAAGGCTTTTTATCATAACAGACATGCATTTTTCAAAGATAACCGGAACCGGATTTTACGTACCGGAAAATGTGGTAACCAACAAAGACCTCACCGCCTACATGGATACTACCGAGGAATGGATCGTGGAACGGACCGGGATTCTGGAACGCCGGTTTGTAACCCCCGGAAAAGACACCACATCTACCATGGCTGCCGAGGCGTGTAAAAAAGCGCTGGACAACGCCGGTTTAACCGCACAGGATATTGACGCGGTGGTTTTTGCTACCCTCAGCCCGGATTATTATTTTCCCGGTTGCGGGGTTTTACTGCTTAAGCACCTGAATATTCCCGGAAAAGCCGCCCTCGATGTGAGAGCGCAATGCGGAGGTTTTGTGTATGCCCTTTCGGTGGCCGATCAATACATTCGCACGGGCATGTACAAAAGGGTACTGGTGGCTTGTTCGGAAGTGCAGTCCAATATTTTGGAACTGAACACACGCGGAAGAAATATTGCGGTCATTTTTGGAGACGGGGCCGGAGCCGTTGTGCTCGAAGCCCATCAGGAAAAAGGAAAGGGTGTATTGTCTACCCACCTGCACGGCGACGGGAATTTTGCCGAAGAATTATTTTTGCGACACCCGGGTGCCTGCCAAAACCCGCGCATCACGGAGGAAATGCTGGCAGATGGTTCCATGCTTCCTTACATGAACGGAAATCTGGTATTTAAACATGCCGTAGTCCGGTTTGAGGAGGTAATTACGGAGGCCCTTGAACACAACGGGTACACCAAAGACGATTTGAATCTGTTGATTCCGCACCAGGCCAACCTGCGCATCAGCAATTACATACAGGAGCGTTTCGGCCTGTCTGATGATCGCGTTTATAACAATATTCAGCGGTATGGAAATACCACGGCGGCCTCTATTCCCATTGCTCTTAGCGAAGCCCGTTTGGAAGGCAGGGTGAAAGAGGGTGATTTGGTTTGTTTTGCCGCGTTCGGCAGCGGATTTATCTGGGCATCCGCTTTGGTGCGTTTTTGATTTTTTGTTCATCCTGAGAAAATGAAAAAACCCGTCTTTAAAGAAAAATACGATGTCATCATCATCGGTTCGGGGGTGAGCGGGTTAACATCTGCCGCGCTGTTATCCCGTGCCGGAATTTCGGTTTGTGTATTGGAGATGGACAACCGCCCGGGTGGCTATCTGGCCGGTTTTAGAAGAAAGGATTTTCGGTTTGATACGGCCATTCACTGGCTCAATCAATGCGGTCCGGAAGGCTTGGTTTACCGGACGTTTAATTTCATAGGGAACGATTTTCCCAAGCCCCGGCAACAGAAGTTGATCAGGCGATACAAAAGCGCCGATTTCGATTACCTCCTGACGGATAATCCCGATGAACTGAAAGCACGGTGGATTGCCGATTTTCCCCATGAACGAAAAGGCATAGAACGTTTTTTCCGGGATGCGAAAAAATTAGGCCTTTCCTTTAAAATTCTGGGATACAATTATCGGTCCATGGAAACCATGAACTTGATCGAGAAAGCGCGTTTTGGATTGAAAATGCTTCAATTTGTCCGTCCTTTTTTCCGGCATTTGCGCTTCTCGGGTGATGAGGGCGTGGTCAAGGGCCTGAAGCGTTATTTTCAGGATCCCAGCCTCCTGTCTGTTTTCTGTTCAGAGCAGGATGTGCTTTCCTGCATGGTACCCATAGGTTGGGCTTATTACCACGATTATCAGCTCCCGCCCGACGGGGGAAGCCAGGTGTTTCCGGAATGGCTTTCCTACGTTACCCGCTATTTGGGCGGGGAAGTGCACTTTCGTTGCCGGGTGGAAAAAATTTTGCTGAATAACGGCGAAGCTGAAGGCGTTAGGCTAGATTATCGTGGTGAGAAATTTGAGTTGAAATCTGACTATGTGATAGCCGCCTGCGACGTGGAAACGCTTTATGAAAAAATGCTTCCTCCCGAAGCCGTTCCTGAAACCTTGAAGGAAAAATTGAGGAAAGCCCCACTCTACAGCTCCTCGGTTACCATTTCCGTTGGGTTGGACTGCCCGGCAGAGCAGCTCGGTTTTGGCGAAGAGATGGTATTTATTTCCGAAACGGGAATTCCCAGAAAAGCCCATTCAGATACCAATCCCGATACATCCGGAATCTGCATACTTGCACCTTCCCTGCGCGATCCTTCCCTGGCCCCGGAAAACATGGCTACACTCACATTCTACACTGCCGGCGACATGCATTACGCTGATAATTGGGGAGCCACAAAAGATGCGGATGGAAATTGGGAAAGGGGAGAGGAATATTACAGAATAAAGGAGGAATATGCCCGCATCATTTTTGACCGTGTGGAGGCCCGTTATCCCGGATTTAAGGAGCACATCGTCATGCATGATGTGGCTACGCCCATAACCCATCAGCGATACACCGGAAATCGCAATGGCTCTATAATGGGAGCGAGGCCTGGCAAGGAAAATGTGAAAGCTAAAATCGCCCATCATACCACACCGGTAAAAAGGCTCTTTCTATCCGGGCATTGGGCAGAGTTGGGCGGAGGCGTGCCCATTGCGGTAAAAACGGGCGCCAATGCAGCTCTTTTGATTTTGCGGGAAGCCCAATCACCGGCATTTCGCCTGCTGGCCGATTATATGGACGGAAAACAAAGCCTGGAGCAGGTACAACGAAATTCCGTTTTGAAACCATATGACCACTCATGGATTCAGGAGCTCACCCCGGCCGATAAAAAGCGCAAAGGCTTAAAAACGCTGCCTGAAGAGATGCCGTAGCCGGTTGGTGTTTTAAGTTCTCGCTGAGGAATCCAAAGGGCATCCTATTTGATGTCGTGCAGCTTTTTCATTAGGGCCGAAGCAAAAACAAATTCTTTGAGCGCAGGGTGGTCAGCCTTTGCAATATCCCTTCCGGGTCCTTCCCATACATTACGGCCTTTATACAAAAACATTACTTTTTCGCCTATTTCAAATACCGAATTCATATCGTGCGATATGATTACCGTGGTCATGTTGAATTCCTTGGTAAGCCCGTGCACCAGATTGTCAATCAATATGGAGGTTTCCGGATCCAGGCCCGAATTGGGTTCGTCACAGAACAGATATTTGGGATTCAGGGAAATGGCCCGCGCTATTGCAGTACGCTTTTTCATGCCTCCGCTTATTTCGGCAGGATAGAGATGACCGGCATCCGACAGATTTACTTTTTCCAGGCAAAATTCAACCCGTTCTTTTTTCTCACCCGCACCCATGGCTGAAAACATGTCCAGTGGAAATTGCACATTCTCCGCCACGGTCATGGAGTCAAACAGGGCCCCCATCTGAAACACTTTTCCCATCTCCCTGCGGATGAGCATTTTGGCGTCCTCATCGGCATGGGTAAAATCCCTGCCGTCATAAAATACGGAACCTGTATCGGGAACCAAAAGCCCGACCATGCATTTTAAAAAAACGGTTTTGCCGCTTCCGCTTCGTCCGATGACCATATTCACCCTGCCGGCTTCAAACACCGTATTGATGTCGAACAATACCTGGTTGTTACCGTCAAATGTTTTATTGATGTTTTGTACTTCAATCATAATAACATCAGGTAGGTGATTACCAGGTTGGAGGTGAGGATGGAGAATATGCTGTACACGACTGCCTGTGTGCTCGATTTCCCTACCTCAAGCGAACCGCCGGCTGTGTAATAGCCCATATAGGCGGAAATGGATGAAATCAGAAAGGCAAAAACCACTGTTTTTACTAAAGCATATATCACGTCAAAAGTCTGGAAATCTAATTGGATACCATACATGAAATCCTCATGGCTGATCATCCCCGTGCTCACCACGGTAAAGTAGGAGCCCGAAATGCCGAGCACCATGCTGATCATCACCAAAAACGGATTGATGAATAAAAAACCCAAAATTTTCGGGAGAATGAGAAATGAAGGCGAATTTATCCCCATAATTTCCAAGGCGTCAATCTGTTCTGTGATACGCATAGTTCCTAATTCCGAAGCGATGGAGGATCCTACTTTGCCCGCCAAAATCAAAGCGACTACCGTGGTAGAGAACTCATAAATCATGGATTGCCGGCTGGCGTAGCCCACCGTATATTTG
>JBIJBG010000062.1:0-9046 GCA_044345355.1 Flavobacteriales bacterium | reverse complement strand
TGCCGGTGGTTCTGTACTTTACAAACACCCAGGCGGCGTCCCAGTTGTTGGGTGCCGCTGAGGTTCTCCATGAATTTTCCCAGGTGAGGTCAAACTCAATGTAGGTGAAATTGGCAGCGTTGTTTACACCCGCTGAAACATTCTGCCCGGCCAGAGTCACGTTGCTTACGGAAATGTTGTTGGCCGAAGCGCCCTGCCCGCAAAAACACAACAGGGATATGGCAAGGACTTTATTCCTTACCCTTGACAAGTGAGGAAAATTAAAAGACTTCATATAAAAAAGGAATTATAATAACCGAGGAAAAAACAAAACATACTGCAGCTAAGGACAAACTGAGGCCACCCGAAAATACGCTCTCCAAATTTGAGGAATACCATCCGCTTTCGCGAATAAAACTGATTAAAATCATGTATGGAACGAACTGTTTCGATTAAGACTTGGCAAAAGTATTCATTTGACTTCATAAATTTCAATTATGACAAATAAAAAAAGAGGAAAAATCATTTTTATTTAAAAAATTGATTAACAATTACTTAAATCATAATTTTTGAAAAATTCAAAAAACCCAATTTCACATAAAGATGTGAAATGTAACATCAAAATGTTACTTAAATGGGATACGACTCACCTCTTATGGTCAAAAAATATACAGGAATACGCTCCGTTGATTTCGTGATATCGGCTATGGGTTAAATTACCGGCTACCCCATGCACGAGTCTATTTTCAGGTGATTGGTTGGCGGGTTGAGGGAAAATCGGTTATGGAGCGAAAGGAAGAAGATCTGTTTGGCTGATTGATTATTCCACTTCGGTTACTCGCTTCGCTCATGCGTTGCATGCTCCGGTTATTACTTCGTGCGCCGCTTCGCTTTGCCGCTCCGCTCCATGCGTTGCGCTCCGGTTTGGCTGTTCGTTCCCGAGCGAAGCTCATGGCAGATGGCCATCTCAGTACTAAATACCCAATACCAACTACCTACTTCTTCCTCTTCTTATCGAGCTCCTGGGTGCGTTGCTGCTGCAGCTTCTGCATTTCTTCCAACTTGGCGGCCCAGCGCGATTTGCCTTTTACCGGCTTCTTTTTATTCTCGTCAATCTGGGCGCGGAGCTTCGCCTCATCCACAATAAAATGGCGGATAACCAAGGTTTGCGCGATGCTCACGGTGTTGGCGAGGAAATAATAATAGCTGAGTGCCGAGCTGTAGCTGTTGAGCACACCGAGGAACATGATGGGCATCACATACATCAAAATCTTCATCTGCTTGGCCTGCGCACTGTCGCCCATGTTGGTCTGCGAAAGCATGGTGTAGATCATGGTGGTGG
The DNA here is from genome assembly GCA_044345355.1 of Flavobacteriales bacterium. Classification (GTDB taxonomy): domain Bacteria; phylum Bacteroidota; class Bacteroidia; order CAIKAF01; family CAIKAF01; genus JAKRSD01. The sequence continues at coordinate 7,725 of JBIJBG010000062.1, read as the reverse complement.
CCGTCATGAGCAGGGTGAACAAACTCACGTGATTACCATAAAACGGAATGGTGAACGGCAGACTGGCTATGCTGTCCCAGCTCGACAGGTCATCGGCCCAAAGAAAGCCCTGCCCGCGCAATTCAATGGACGAGGGGAAAAACTGAAAGATGGCGAAGAGAATGGGCATCTGCAGGAGCGCGGGAATACAGCCGCTCAGCGGATTCACACCTGCCCGCCGGTACAGATTCATCACTTCCTGCTGCTTTTTCAGCGGATCGGCATCTTTATTTTTTTCGTTCAGTGCATCAATGTCGGGTTTCAGTACACGCATTTTCGCGGAAGACAGATACGTTTTGTAGGTAATGGGCGATAATGCCAATTTCACGATGATTGTCAATATAAGAATGATGATGCCGTAGCTTAGGTTAAACCCATCGAGCCATTGAAACAGGTTAATGATGACCACCGTATTCACATAGCGGAAGAGCCACCATCCAAGGCTGATCTGCTCCTCCAGATCCTGCTTGTAGCGGCGCATGATTTTGTAATCCTTCGGGCCCAGATACAGGTTCATGGCAATGGTTTGGTCGGCCGTTCCCGTTGCGGGCAGACGAAAGGACGCATCGTAGTAGCGGATAACCTCCGAGCCTTCATCACCCTGCCGGGTTTTCAAACTGATGGGATGTCCGAATCCCTTCTCGGCGATCAGCGTGGAGGTGAAAAACTGCTGGGAGAAACCGATCCAGGAGCTGTTTTCATCCAGCACCTCATCATCGTCGGTTCCCGTGGATAAACTTTTTACTTTGCCCGATTCGCGCCGATAGTAAATGGTTGTTTTGGCTTTTTCCTGAACGGCATCTTTCTCCTGTACGGGCGTTGCCTGAGTCCACTGCATCTCCAAGGGGTTATTACCGCTGAGTATTCCGTCCATCCCGTGCAGGCGCACATCAAAACCGAGCATGTATTCATTGCCTTTGATTTTGTAAACAAACTCCAGGTATTTGTCAGGGGAACCCGCCTGCAGGCGCATGGGAATTTCCAATACCTGATCGCCGGACAGGGTCTGGGATGCGACAGAGGTGGAAAAGTAAAGGCTGTCGGTGAAAAGGGTGCGGTTCCCTACTTTTAGGGGAATCCGGTAGGCAGAGCCGGAGCGAATAAACAGATTGACGGGCTCTTTGGTACCGTAATTTTTAAAGTCCTTCAGGGTTACCTGCGTAATCATTCCGCCTTTAGGGCTGATGGAAATATCCATCAGGTCCGTTTTAATCAACACGGGATCGGCACTGCCTGACGCCGCTTGGGCAAAAGGACCGTAAGCATCGGCAAGGAGCGCGTTCTGCAGGGAGTCGGGAAGGCTGTCTGCCTTGGCCGAAACTACGGTTTCATCGGCTTTATTCAGGGCGGCCACCGAATCGGCTTTGGCTTGGGCAGCGGCGGCCTGTGCCGTACTGTCGCGGATAAACCGCTGACGGGCCAGCTCCTCGTCCGAAGGCTTGTTGAGAACGGAAAACGTAAGAATGATTCCCAGAATGAGCAGAACGCCTATGATGGTATTGCGGTCCATGTGTATTTTCGTATTTTGAAGCGGGCAAAGATAGCCGGTTCCGCGTCCTTTCCCAACATTTTTTCGCCCAAAAACCGAATATGGCCGATTCGGGTTATCTTTATCACCGCGAATATGAATTTAGGACATTACACCTATCTGGCCCTGAATCTGGGCACGATTTTCTTCCCCCTCCTGCTGTCGTTCGACCGTAAGGTGGCTTTTTACCGCATGTGGCCCAGTGTGCTGCCCGCCATTTTCCTTACGGCGACGGTTTTCATTCCCTGGGATATGTGGAAAACGGATCTGGGTGTTTGGTCGTTTAATCCCGATTATATTCTCGGCATTTATTGGGGCAACCTGCCTGTGGAGGAATGGATGTTCTTTTTCACCATTCCGTATGCCATCGTATTTATTTATGAGTGTCTGAAGGCTTACTTCACCGACCGGCTGTTTGTGGCAGGACCCAAAATTTCCCGTGCGGTTTTCGGCATCCTCATTTTTGTCACGGTATTTTTTACCGGACGCACCTATCCGCTCATTACTTTTCCGCTGGCTGCGCTTGGGATAGCGGTGCACCACCTGATTTTAAAAAACACGTTTGCGGGTCGTTTCTGGATGGCTTACCTGGTTCATCTCATTCCCTTTTTTCTGGTGAACGGTGTGCTTACCGCACTTCCCGTAGTGATGTACAACCCGGCGGAAATTATAGGCATCCGCATCTACAGTGTGCCGGTGGAGGACAGCATATACTCGCTGCTGCTCTTTCTGATGAACGTAACCTGGCACGAGTGGCTGATGCAACGAAAAAAGAAGCAGGCCTCCGGAAGCCAAACGGAGCAAACACCCGGCGGTTCATTGAATACCTAATCGAAAAACAAAAAACCTAAGGTATTTATAACGAAAACATACCAATCAAAAATTAAAATCCATATTCATGAAATCCTACAACGTAGAATCGGTAACCTCGCTTTATTCTACAAAAAAATTAAACGAGCAGGTGGAAAAATTGCTGAATGAAAGAGCCCGTGAGGGGTATGAAGTGGTATCCATCAATTATTCCTACAAGATGTGGGCCATACCCACGGTCTTCATCACGCTCTGCAAATAAGCGTAACGGTTAATTCCCGATTCAGCGGAAAAGAGGTGATATAGCACGATGGCAAAGAGAAACCAAAATGCGCTGACAAGCCTTGTTGTACGCGCTGATTCACATCAAAAAAACCACTTAAACAAAACCGGATTATGATAAAAAGCATGTTGTTTGTTTTCATCGGAGGCGGCGCGGGTTCCATGATGCGCTATGTGGCATCCGTGTTTGGGCAAAGGTTCTCTGTTACCGCATTTCCCCTGTCCACCCTATCGGTAAACGTGGTAGGATGCCTGCTTATGGGGCTGCTTACCGGCATGTTTGCAAAAAACCACCTGGCCGGAGCCGATGCCAAACTATTGCTGATTACCGGTTTCTGCGGAGGCTTCACCACGTTTTCGGCCTTTGCACAGGAAAACCTGAATTTAATGCAGACCAACCAAACCACACTCGCCATTATGTACACGGGGCTGAGTATTCTGCTCGGCCCGGCATGTGTGTGGGCGGGGCTGCTCATTTCCAGATAATGGCAGATGTAGGTAAATACAACCTTTTTTACTTCTATTACAAGAAAATTAAACGGTTCAACCTCTACCCCCATGCGTAAAAGACTTACCGTACCCTTCTGCTACTATTTCACTAAAATGGAATTATTCAGAAGACCTTTGGACGAGCCCGCAAAAATTGTGGTGCTTCACTATTTTGAAACATTTGAAAATATGCCCCACCCTGCCCGCTTCTGCATACTTCCCGCCCATGAGACCGGGCCTCAGTTTGAACCCATCTTTATAGAACCCGCCTACAATGAGCTCATCAAAAATTACGAGCCCCACAATATCGGACTGTCATTCAATCTGCTTTATCAAAAAATAGCCCTACAGGCCTTACCGCCCGAAGGGGCTGAAAGGAAAAACTATTCGAGAGAACATCGGATCGGTTTCTCATTCATTTTCAGTGAATTTGAAAACGGGGACGGGGACGACAAGCTGAAACCGCTGCCCACATTCCCCACCCATGAACGGGAGCCCGAAAAAGCCCCGAAAAATCATTCAAAAATAACCGAACTCGCTTTCTGATTTGCCGGAGCGCATCAGCGGAAAGCAGCCACAAACCGTTCTTTTCCCGACAGATCGCGGTGAATTTCCGCTTTCATATCCACAGCCGCAAAGAGAGCCGCTACTTCACGGGCATACATCGGATTTATTTCCATAAAAACGCCCCCTCCCCCATGCACATGCCGGGGAGCCAGTTCGGCTAATCTCCCATAAAAACGTAACGGATCTTCGGTGCCGGCAAACAAGGCCAGATGCGGCTCATAATCCAACACGGAAGGCGACATTTCTGCCGCTTCAGCCTCCGTTATGTACGGCGGATTGGATATCCAGACATCCCAGGTTCTGCCGGAAAAAAAATCATCCGAAAACACATCCGCTTCATAAAACGACACCAGAAGTTCCGTTGCAACCGCATTGCGCGAAGCCGTCTGCACCGCACCCGGACTGATATCCATTCCCTCTACCGTCCATTTGGGTCTGCGGCTTTGAATGCCCAACGCGATGCATCCGCTGCCCGAACAGACATCCAATACACGAAGATCACCCGTTGCAGAAAAAAAATCCGACACTAAACAAACCAATTCCTCGGTTTCGGGGCGGGGGATCAACACCTGCGGATTTACCTCCAGCGTCAGCCCCAAAAAAGGAGCCTTCCCGGTGACATACTGCAGCGGTTCGCCCGAGGCCACGCGCTTTACCGCCTGCATCCAACGCAGCAGTTCACTTTCTGAAAAACGCAATGTATCCCTTCCCGTGTGGGGCGAAACCACAAGCCCGAACAAATCCTGCATCAGGGCTTTTTTCATGGCCGGAATTTCGGAAGAATCAACCCTTCCCGCCCATTTCTCATCGGCATAGCCATACAAATGAGCCCACGTATTTCCTGACGGCAGCATTGTGCAAAGGTAATGCAAGGCCGGGCAATGCAGATTCTCCCCGGGAAGTTACCTTTGCATCATGTTCCATGAACAATACATGCGCCGATGCCTGCAACTGGCCGAAAACGGATTGGGCCGAACGGCACCCAATCCCTTGGTGGGAGCCGTGCTCGTGCATGAAGACCGTATTATCGGAGAAGGATTTCACACCGGATTCGGAGAGCCGCACGCGGAAGTGATGGCCATCCGCGCCTGTAAGCAACCTGAACTTCTGCCCTACAGCACCCTTTACATCAATCTGGAACCGTGCAGTCACCATGGAAAAACGCCCCCCTGCACCAATCTGATTTTAGAGAAAAACATACCCCGTGTCGTCATTTCCAATACAGATCCGAATCCGCTGGTGGCCGGAAAAGGAATCGAAAAGCTGAAGCAGGCCGGAACGGAAATCATCAGCGGCATCTGCGAAGAGGAAGGCGAAGCACTGAACCGGCGTTTTTTCACCTTTCACCGAAATAAAAGACCGTACCTAATACTGAAATGGGCCCAAACCGCGGACGGATTTCTGGACGGAACCGGAGCCGATCCACTGAAAATATCCTCACCGGCTACCGATCAGCTCGTGCACTTTTGGCGCACGCAGGAACAGGGCATCTGGGTGGGCTACCGAACGGCGTTAAAAGACAATCCGCGGCTTACGGCACGCCTGTTTCCGGGAAATAATCCGCTGCGGATAATCACCGACCCGGAAAATGCCCTCCCCGCCCGGCTGCATCTTTTTTCCGACGGAAATCCCACGGTGGTATTTAACGCACAAAAAAGCGGAAAGGAAAATTGCGTGGAGTACATACAGGCCGCTTCCCTGACCGACATGCTCCGCGTTCTGTTTGAAAAGCAAATCCAATCGGTTCTGGTGGAAGGCGGATCCGCCACACTTGCGCAATTCATACAGGCCGGCTTGTGGGACGAGGCCCGCGTCATAGTAGGAAGCATTTCTGCGGAACTTTACAAAAAAGAAGATTCGGCAGAAGACCGTATTTATTATTACAAACCCAAAAGAAACGGACAGATATGATACCATTAGACATACTGGCTTTCGGGGCCCATCCGGACGATGTGGAACTGGGCTGCGGAGGAACCCTGGCACTGGAAGCTTCCAAGGGTCGAAAAACGGGCATCGTTGACCTGACACTGGGAGAACTCGGCACACGGGGCACACCCGAAATCCGACTGCAGGAAGCCAAGGAAGCATCACACATTCTGGGCTGCGCCGTGCGTGAAAACCTGCGGCTCAACGACGGTTTTTTCCGTGCCGATGAAGCCTCGCTGCACCGGGTGATTGAGAGTATCCGCAGGCATCAGCCCGCAATCATCCTCTGCAACGCCCCGCAGGACCGGCATCCCGATCACGGGCGCGGCGCCGCCCTGGTAAAAGAAGCCGCTTTCTTATCGGGCCTGCGCCATGTAAAAACATTTGATCAGGGCGTACCGCAGGAAGCCTGGAGACCGAAAGCCGTTTTTCACTACATCCAGTTTTACGACCTTAAGCCGACCTTCTTGGTGGACATCAGTCCCGTTATGGATACCAAAATTGCGGGTTACAAAGCCCATAAATCCCAATTTTTTGACCCGGAAAGCACCGAACCCTCCACGCTCATTTCAAGTCCCGGATTTTTGGAAAACATTCGCGGAAGAGCAGCCTACTTCGGGCAATACATCGGGGCGGAATATGCGGAAGGATTTATTTCTGAGCATTATGTGGGCGTAAAAAGCCTCTTCGACATGCGAACGGCATTTTAATTCAGCTTTACAAAACCGTAGCGAATTCATTCATCCGAAATAAGAAAACAGAACACGCAGGGCAGAAAAAAAAATCGTTTATTCACATTTGAATTATCAGTAAACTATAACAAGAATACACATGAGAACAAATCACGAAATTGATTACTTCATCAAGGGCGAAGAAATGCAGTTGGTAGAAATTGAACTTGATCCGCAGGAAACGGCCATTGCCGAGGCAGGCGCGTTCATGTATATGGATGAAGGCATTCAGATGGAAACCATTTTCGGGGACGGATCTCAACAGCACAAGGGAATCATGGGAAAACTCTGGAGCGCGGGAAAACGGCTGCTCACGGGGGAAAGTCTTTTCATGACGGCCTACACGCATACGGGAAACGGAAAAGCGCGGGTAGCGTTTGCATCTCCCTATCCCGGAAAAATCATCCCGATTGATTTAAAGGAGTATAACGGAAAAGTCATCTGCCAGAAGGATTCTTTTCTATGTGCGGCAAAGGGCGTTTCGGTAGGCATTGAATTTCAGCGTAAGCTGGGCACCGGTTTATTCGGCGGAGAAGGGTTTATCATGCAGAAACTGGAAGGGGACGGAATGGCCTTTTGCCATGCCGGCGGACATATCATCAGCCGTAAATTAAACCCCGGAGAAGTGTTGCGGGTAGATACGGGCTGCATCGTAGCTTACTCTTCGGAGGTGGATTATGACATTCAGTTTATCGGCGGAATAAAAAACACCATTTTCGGCGGTGAAGGCGTATTTTTTGCCACCCTCCGCGGCCCGGGCGAAGTGTGGTTACAGTCGCTTCCCATTTCGCGTTTAGCGGCGCGCATTTTATCCTACGGCGTAACGCAGCGCAAAGAAGAAGGAGGCATATTGGGCGGCCTGGGCAATCTGCTGGACGGCGACGGAATCTGAGAAAAAGCCCCGTAAAAACAGGCAGAAGGCTTTTATCTGCTAGTAATCGGCAGAGTGTACATCAACGACACGCAGTATTTCGACAACGTACCGCAGACCGCCTGGGAGTGTTACATAGGCGGTTACCAACCCGCCCAAAAATGGCTCAAAGACCGCAAGGATCGCAGATTAGAATTTGAGGATATTCTGCACTACCAAAAAATCATCGTAGCCCTGAACGAAACAGACAGATTGATGAAGGCGATAGATACGGTGGATTTTGTTTAAGTCCGGGAATGGAGTGATGAAAAACGAGATCATACCACAAGGCCATATTGAAAATAAAATCTTCACTATCCGTGGTGTGCAAGTGATGTTGGATAGTGACCTGGCCGTGCTGTATCAAACAGAAACTAAATTTATCAACAGAGCGGTTAAAAGAAACCCGCTGAGATTTCCGGAAGTTTTTGCTTTTCAAATTG
>JBIJBG010000103.1:0-7134 GCA_044345355.1 Flavobacteriales bacterium | reverse complement strand
AAACGGTAACAAAAGAATCCGGAACCTGGGACTATGCCGGCGGAAAAGCGATATGGCGCTTCAAATTCAAAACAAGCGGAGCAAAGGGACTCAACGTATATTTTGATGATTTCAATCTGCCTGAAGACGGGGCATTTTTTGTTTACAATGCCGACAGAAGTCACGTGGTTGGGCCATACACCAAGGCAAATTCAACCGATGGGGATGTATTTGCCACTGCACCCGTTTTAGGTAATGAGCTTATCCTGGAATACAACGGAAGTAAAGAAACGGCGGATGATTTCGTTTTCGCAACCTCTGAAATCGGCTATATGTACCGGGGAAGTTTCGGCCCTAAAAATGCATCGGACTTCATGAGTTCAGACAATTGTGAAGTGAACGCCAACTGCAGCGAGGGGGCTTCGTGGGATGCCCAACGCCGCGCGGCCGTGAAAATTATCGTCAGGGATGGAAATGCCGCAGGCCTTTGTTCGGGAGCATTAATAAACAGTGCCAACAACGATTGTACCCCTTACGTACTTACGGCAAACCATTGTGGCGGTGGAGCCACCCTCTCCAATTACAAACAATGGGTTTTCTATTTCAATTTTGAAACTCCCGGTTGCACCAATCCCACATCCGCTGCCAATCTGGATGATCAAACCATTACAGGATGCCTGAAAATGGCTAATTCCTCGGATGTGTCGGATGTGATTGCCTCTGATTTTTTATTGGTGCATCTGAAATCAAGACCTGCTTCCTCATTCAATGCCTATATGGCCGGTTGGAGCCGAAGCACTTCAGCATCTACATCAGGAGTCAGCATTCATCACCCATCGGGGGACGTAAAAAAAATATCCACTTATACCGCCACACTGACCAACTCAGGCTGGAGCGGCGGTAACTGGGGAAAACATTGGGGCGTGGTTTGGGCAGGCACCGCCAACGGACACGGAGTTACTGAAGGGGGATCATCAGGCTCCCCTATTTTTAATTCAGCGGGGCAAATATTGGGACAGTTAAGCGGGGGAAGTTCCTTTTGCAGCAATACTTCAGGACAGGATGTTTACGGCAAATTCTCCTACAACTGGGATCAAACCGCAACCACTGAAAACAGACGCCTGAAAGCCTGGCTGGACAAAGGAAATGCAAACCCCACTACCCTAACCGGAAAAGAAGTAAACAGCTGTGCTGCCATGTCCGCGCCTGTAGTGGATTTTGTGGCAGATAATACCACGCCGAGTATCGGCCAGACGGTTACTTTTTCCAACCTGACTCCCGGCACTGCGGACGGATTCCTTTGGAGCATATCTCCTTCCACCCATACCTATGTAGATGGGACGAACGATAAATCCGAAAATCCTAAGGTGATTTTCAACTCCACTTCAAGCTACACGGTTATTCTGCATGTATACAATGCAGGAGGATATGGCATTAAAACACGTACCGGGTATATAAAACCCCATAATACGGCATCTGTAACGGAATCTGCCTTGGCCAGCAAGCCGCTGCTTTTCCCCAACCCTTCCTCCGATGGGAGATTTACGGTCTTGAGTCAAAATCAAAATCCCATTGTACGCGTACGCATAGCAGACATCACAGGAAAAGTAATTTTTGATGCAGGGCAAAACGAAACAACTCTGTATGAATCGAACGGCCTTTCTTTTTCTGACGGGGTTTACCTGATTGAGACCGAAACCCGTGAAGGGCGCTTTTACCACAAGTGGATCGTGGAGTAAATCGCTCCTGTTTCCGACTCACGTCAAATTACATCGGTCCTGAGTATCGATGACGAACGGAAGAAACAAATCGTATCCTGAAACTGAAAGGGAAGATCAATAGGCTCTGGCAAAAATCACCCTTCTGTCTGAAGGTTTCCCGGAATAAATACAAAAACCTTTCTCTTCCTTTGAATCCAGTGGAATACAGCGGATGGTGGCCTTTGTTTCGGCCTTTATGGCTTCCTCCGTTTCTGAGGTTCCGTCCCAATGCGCGGAAATCATCCCGCCCGTGGCATCTAAAACCTGCTTAAATGAGTCAAAATCATCCACCTGAATGGTATTGTCTTTAAGGCGTTTCAAGGCAATCTGAAAAAGGCTGTTTTGAATTTCATCCAATAAAGCAGGCATCCTTTCGGCTAAACCATCCACAGGCAGGATCTGTTTTTCGCCCGTATCCCTGCGGGCCAGTTCCACTTTACCTTCCGCCAAATCTCTCGGACCCACGGCCACGCGCAAAGGGACACCTTTCAACTCATATTCGGCAAATTTCCAGCCCGGCTTTTGGGTATCCTTATCATCCACTTTTACCCTAATTCCCAGAATCCTCAGCGATGCTGCCAGTTCATGGCAGGTATCTAAGGTAAGTTTTTGTTCTTCCTCCGTGCGGTAAATAGGAATAAAAACCACCTGAATGGGTGCTATTCTTGGCGGTAAAACCAAACCCGAATCGTCCGAGTGTGTCATAATGAGGGCTCCCATCAAACGGGTTGATACACCCCAGGAAGTAGCCCACACATAATCCAGTTTGCCGTCCTTACCCGCAAATTTTACATCAAATGCCTTGGCAAAATTTTGTCCGAGAAAATGGGAAGTGCCGGCCTGCAGGGCCTTTCCGTCCTGCATGAGTGCCTCAATGCAATACGTTTCATCCGCTCCCGCAAAACGCTCATTGGCCGTTTTTATTCCTTTAATTACCGGCATGGCCAACACATTCTCGGCAAATTCTGCGTAAACATCCAACATCTGTTCCGTTTCCGCAATCGCTTCTTCTTTTGATGCGTGGGCCGTATGGCCCTCCTGCCACAAGAACTCAGCCGTGCGCAGAAACAGGCGGGTCCGCATTTCCCAGCGCACCACATTCGCCCATTGATTCACCAAAATGGGTAAATCACGGTAACTCTGGATCCAACTTTTGTAGGTATTCCAGATAATGGCTTCACTGGTAGGACGAACCACCAGCTCTTCCTCCAGCCTGGCATCAGGATCAACCATCAATTTGCCGGGATTTGAAGTGTCAGTCTTAAGACGGTAATGGGTAACTACGGCGCACTCCTTCGCAAACCCCTCCGCATTTTTTTCTTCCGCTTCAAACAAACTTTTAGGAACAAAGAGAGGGAAATACGCATTCTCGTGACCGGTTTCCTTGAAACGACGATCTAATTCCTGCTGCATTTTCTCCCAAATAGAAAATCCGTATGGTTTTATCACCATGCAGCCCCTCACGGCGGAATGATCGGCCAAACCGGCCCTCACTACCAATTCATTATACCATTCTGAATAATTTTCCTTTCTGGAGACAAGTTTTTTCACGACGAATGCGATTTACCGGTATGGATTTTGTTTGTACTTTTAACAACATTGCAAAAGTAACTAACATAAAGTTTAACCCAATAAAATTGGATTAAAATGAGAAAGATGATAGTACCGGCCATTGCCGTAATAATTTTAACAACCGTTTCCTGCTCTACCTCGCGACGGGCGGATTACCTGTTCTATGACGATGCCTATTATGGCATGAGTGATGCCAGAAGGGAATATAATCGCTACAACCGCACCAATCAGGGTAACGGAGGAAACGCTGACGAAGCCAACAATTTTCAATCGGCAAACGACCCGAACTATTTCGCCAATCAGGGCGGAGCCAACGGAAATACCTTCATCTCCAATAATTATTACTCCAATGGCGGATTTTCAGGTTATAACCCTTACGGATTCTGGAATAACCCCGGCACCTCCATGTGGGCTGTGAATTCCGGATTTAATTCCTGGGGAGGCGCTTGGAATTCAGGATGGGGAAATCCATACTTCGGAAATTCATGGAACAACCCTTGGAACAACCCTTGGGATAACCCCTGGAATAACCCTTGGAATAATTCATGGAACAATCCGTGGCATAACCCTTGGAATAACGGTTGGAATAATCCTTGGAACAACCCGTGGAACAACGGTTGGAACAATCCCTGGGGTTGCGGATGGGGTAATTCGTGGAGCAATCCGTGGAATGGCGGTGGTTTTGGTGGCGGAGGATCATGGGGGCCTTCATTCAATGGATTTTGGGGGCCAAGGGGAAGCGTTTCAGGCACGATTCCTCAAAATTACAATCCGCACTTTGTTGCCGGTTTTATTAAGTCCACGCAAAAACCCATACAAACTACAGGCAATGTCACTCCACAAAACACGGGAGAAAACACCAGACCGAATATGGGGAGTACTTCCTCGGGAAAACCCGTAACCACGGATGCCGTAAAACCGATGGACAGGGTTCGTGAACCTCAGCGTCAGCAAACAGAAACAGGGAAAGCACCTATAACCAGGCCGGATTACAACCGACTGAATACCGTAAGCAGTCAAAGGCCGTCCCAGGGGGCAGAAAAACCGGCCGACGATAGGTGGACTACCCCTTCACAGCCCGATCGTCAACAACAACAGCAGCAGCCTACTTACAGGCCTGTTCAATCCCAGCCTGCGGAACAACAACAAATAAATCGGCCGGGTGGTCAACCCGCACAACAGTGGCCATCTCAGCAGCAACAGTTTCAAAGGCCGTCGCAAAATCAGTCTCAACCCATTCAAAGTGCACCCGCCAAACCCATTAATCGGCAACCCCAAAACATTAATCCGGGAAGAAGCCCGGGGGGCAATTTGAGTGCACCTCAACAGCAGGGAGGCTTTCAACGGACAGCTCCGTCAAGCGGAGGATTTTCTTCCCCATCCGGAGGATCAAGACCATCCGGAGGATCCACCCCTTCTTCAGGAGGACGCAGATAATTCAAAAATCACTTTCTTCGGGAAGTGATTTTTTTTAAGCAGGGTTTATGAAAAAAATTGTAGCAGGATTTTCGGCTATTCTTTCGCTCAGTATCTGTATTGGTCAAAATGAAGGTGACGCCTTACGGTATGCCCGCTATTACTTCACGGGTTCTGCACGGTACGCCTCCATGGGCGGTGCTTTTGGTGCCTTGGGGGCTGATATCTCCAATGCGGCAAACAATCCGGCAGGAATAGGCCTTTTCCGAAAAAGCCAGTTTACGCTGACTCCGGGAGTTTCCTACAACAGCACCCGATCCGACTTCCTCGGTTCTAGCGCCTCAGACAACCGGACAGTTTTTAATCTGGCGAACATGGGGTTGGTATTTAGCAGTGATGTATCCAAACGAAGAAGGAAAACACCTTCCCAAGGATTTCAATTCGTGAATTTTGCCATCACTTACACCAAAAATTCAGACCTGAATAATCAAACCCTGATTCAGGGAATAAATAAGGAAAGTTCTTTGCTTGACGTGTTTGAAGGAAATGCCAACGCAGGAATCATTGATCCTTACTATGAATCGCTGGCCATAGGTTCGCAGCTGCTGGTAGATGCTCCGGGCGGCGGATACGCTTCATTTCAGGCGCCTTGGCCTCAGGCGGGAAAACGGCAGCGAAAAGAAATTGAAAGCCGCGGTTCCATGGGAGACGTCAGCTTTGCCTTGGGGACCAACCTGGCCAACAGTCTGTATCTGGGATTTTCACTGAACATATCCGTTCTGGATTACCGACAGACCTCATTCCACTATGAGGAAGACTCAGGCGATTCCATTGCCGAATTCAGCCACTTTACGCTGAAGGAATATTTCCGCACACGGGGCAGCGGCGTAAGCGGAAAATTTGGGCTTATATACCGCCCTACGGATTTTCTCCGGCTTGGCATTGCATTCCACACGCCTACTTCGTTTTCACTCACCGACCGGTTTGCCAATGACCTGACTGCCCAATATGATAACGGGGCGACCACACAGGCCCTTTCGCCAGAAGGGGTTTTTAAATACCGGTACAGCAACCCCATGCGGCTGCAGATTTCCAGCGGATTTATTCTGAGTAAGTTCGCCTTGCTGGGATTGGAATATGAATTAGTACCCTACAAGGGAATGCGCTTCCGGGAATCTACCGCTTCCACAAACCTTTTTCAGGGAGTAAATGACCGCATCCGGGATGTATATCGAACGGGTCACTCCGTAAAAATGGGAGCTGAGTTCCGAATTGATCCGTTTTCTCTAAGAGCAGGTTTTACCTATTCAGGCAGCCCATACCGACGTGATATCAACCATTCCCCTGTTTGGGGACTATCGGCAGGTGCGGGCTATCGCGACATCGGTTCCGGATTTTTTATTGATTTTGCCTATTCCCTGTTTGTCATCAAAGAATCGTATTGGCTCTACGATTCCAATCTGATACCTGCCGCGGTTAACCGCACGGGCAAAAGCAACTTCCTGATTACGGGAGGGATTAATTTCTAGGCCGGGTCATTCAAAAGTAAAAATGCTAAAAAAAAACGGCTTCCCTTTTCAGAAAAGCCGTTTAAAAAACTGATTGAACTATTTAGCTTTTAAGAACCTTAAGCATTTTGTCTTCCTCTTCGGAAGCCAACACCTGGTCAGTAAGAATACGCCCGCAATATTCACAGACGATTACTTTTTTGCGTTGGGCTATATCCAGTTGACGCTGGGGCGGTATATGGGCAAAACAACCTCCACAGGCATCACGCTGAATGGACACAACTGCTAATCCGTTAGCGGCATTGGAACGAAGACGTTTATAGGCAGACTGAAGGCGATCTTCTATGTAACCCGCAAACTCACTTGATTTATCAAGCAGCATCTCTTCATCCTTGCGCGTTTCCTCTACGATGGCATCCAATTCATCCTTTTTCTGCTTTAAATCCTCTGACCTGTCATCAATTTTAGCCGAAATTTCCTCAGCGGCTTTCTTCTTATCCTCGATGCGGAATTGAGCCTCTTTTATTTTCTTTTCAGCCAATTGAATTTCGAGCGTCTGAAATTCGATCTCTTTGGAAAGAGAGTCAAACTCGCGGTTGTTGCGCACATTCATTTGCTGTTGCTCATATTTCTTAATGAGCGTCTGCGCATCTTTAATCTGTTGTTTGCGCGCCGCCACTTCTTCATCAAAAGTTTTGGTTTCAGCCTTCAGCTTATCCAGTCGGGTTTTCAGACCGGCAATTTCATCTTCCAGATCCTCTACTTCCAAGGGTAATTCACCCCGAATGGTCCGGATTTTATCAATTCTGGAGTCAATCTGTTGCAGATCGTAAAGGGCCCGAAGTTTATCTTCTATGGTAACCTCTTTGGCTACGGCCGTTTGTTTCTTTGCCATACAT
>JBIJBG010000073.1:0-8315 GCA_044345355.1 Flavobacteriales bacterium | reverse complement strand
AATACCTGTCCGAAGAAGAAATGTTCAATGAAAACGGGATGCGGGAAGTGATCCGATATGAACCCCTTGGCGTAATCGGCAATATTTCTGCCTGGAATTATCCATACAATGTGGGATACAATGTATTCGTGCCCGCCCTGCTGGCCGGAAATGCCGTAATGTATAAACCCTCCGAATTTGCGACACTCACCGGATTAAAAATCCGCAAGCTGCTTTGGGAAGCCGGTATTCCCGAAACCGCATTTGAATGCATCATCGGAACAGGACAAGCCGGGCAGGCGCTGTTGGATTTACCCCTGGACGGGTATTTTTTTACCGGTTCGTACAAAACCGGAAAATATATCGCCGAGACCGTAGCCCACAAATTAGTGCCCGTTCAGTTGGAACTGGGCGGGAAAGATCCCGTGTATGTATGTGATGACATTCCGGATGTGAAGGCAGCCGCAGCAGGAATAGCCGACGGCGCTTTTTACAACAATGGTCAAAGTTGCTGTGCCGTAGAGCGCATTTATGTGCATGAAAAAATATATCCTGAGTTTGTAAAATACTTTACGGACGAAGTAAAAACATACGTAATGGGAGACCCGCAACGTGAGGAAACCTATAACGGTCCGCTCGCCCGGGCTGCCCAACTTGATTTTCTGGAGGCCCAGGTAAAGGATGCCCTGGAAAAAGGAGCCACACTGGCCACGGGAGGTAAGCGGATAGAGCAAGCAGGAAACTGGTTTGAGAATACGGTATTTATTGATGTACAACACAACATGTCGCTCATGCGCGAAGAGAGTTTCGGTCCCATTATCGGCATCATGAAGGTTGCGGACGATGATGAGGCCATAACGCTCATGAACGATACCGACTATGGCCTTACCGCCGCCGTGTACACCTCCGACGCAAAACGTGCGGACACCATTTCCGCCGCATTGAATGTGGGTACGGTTTATTGGAACTGCTGCGACCGTGTCAGTCCCAACGTACCCTGGACGGGAAGGGGAAATTCGGGTCTCGGATCCACCCTTTCATATCAGGGAATACGGGCATTCACCCAGCCTAAAGCTTATCAGATGAGGAGTTGATGCCATGATGACGCTCTTTTCGGAATATATGCTCCCTGCGGGAATTCTCATCGGGATTTACATGATCTTATGGTTTTTGGCCGCCCTGATGCTTAAAGACAACGGAATTGTGGACGTAGCGTGGGGATTGGGTTTCTGCTCAGTGGCGGTTTTCCTTTTTATCAAAACAGAACAGGTTATCCTAAGTCCTTCAGGTATCCTGATGTTGATGATTTTGCTCTGGGGTATTCGGCTATCCGCACACATCGGATATCGGAATAAAGGCCGTGCCGAAGACTTCCGTTACCAAAATTTCCGCAAAAAATGGGGAAAGCACCAACTGCTCGGCGCCTTTCTTCAGGTATTTGTATTGCAGGGGTTCATCATGTGGTGGGTTTTGATGCCTGTTTACGTGGCCGCCGGAGCGGATGCCTTTTCTTCATCTTGGGATTCTATTTTTCACGTCCTGGGTGGTTCATTATACCTTTTCGGATTTCTTTTTGAAGCCGTAGCAGATTACCAGTTATCCGCATTCAAAGCAAAACCGGAACATGCGGGGAAAATGATGACCACGGGTCTTTGGAAACACACCCGGCATCCGAATTACTTTGGTGAAGCGGTGGTGTGGTGGGGAATTGCCTTGTATGTTCTGCCGCTTCCGTCGGGCTGGCTCGGGCTGATTGCGCCCCTGCTCATGACCTTCCTGCTTACCCGCGTATCGGGGGTACCCATGTTGGAAGCGAAGTACAAATCACACCCGGAGTTCAAGGCCTATGCCGAAAAAACACCGGCTTTTTTCCCACGCTTCGGCCGATTTAAAACGCAAAACCGTACCTTTCACACATGATATTGCAAACCACGGCAAAGCGCTGGGCTTTGATGAATCTGGCCGGAACCCTCACCGCCCTTACTTTAAACGGACTGGCCAACGGGCTGCCGTTAAACGGATACAATACAGGGCAAATTTCCGATTTTTATCCCAACCTGTTCGTACCTGCCGGGGTCACTTTTTCCATCTGGGGTTTGATTTATTTACTCCTGATCGGGTTTACCGTTCACGGACTGATTGCCGCATTTAAAAAAAATGAAAATACGGCCGTGAAATTCATCCATGCAGGCCCATGGTATCTGATATCCTGTCTAGCCAATGCTTCATGGATCGTGGCCTGGCACTACGAGCAAATTACCCTTTCCCTGGTGCTGATGTTTATCCTTCTTTATTCGCTCATCCGTTTGTATACGGCCATGGAAAAAACACCCGCTCCCCGCACGTTTCCGGAAAAGCTTACGCTCAGGTGGCCTTTCAGCATTTACCTGGGATGGATTACCATAGCCACGGTGGCCAATATGACGGCCTGGCTCGTATCCGTAAAATGGAAGGGTTTCGGACTGTCGGACGATTTCTGGCTTTGTGTAGCCATTTCAGCAGCCATGTTCATCGCGGTTTTGTTCATGCTTTTTAAAAGAGATGCCGCTTTCGGGTGGGTCATCGTATGGGCATTTGCAGGAATTATTCTCAAAAGAAACGAGGAACAGGACACGCAACTGACCGGATATTACATGGCCTGGTCAGGATTGGTTTTATTCGCTTTACTTTCCGCTTTCCTCGCTTTCCGTAAAACAAAACTTCCCAACCCATGAAAGGAACCTCTCCCCTCATGATGGCGTATCTGGTACTTTCTCTGATCGGCTTGATTGTACCCGTCTATTTTAATTTCATCGCCGATTGGACATCCCCCGACAATCCCTGGTGGAAACCGATTGTTGATTTTCCCGTGATGAGCTCCTTCACGGCTGATCTGTTGATCTGTGCCTCGGCGGCCACTCTCTTTATGATAACGGAAGGAAAACGGACTCAGATGAAAAATGTATGGGTGTACATAATACTCTCTTTAGTTGTTGCTATCGCCTTTGCCTTCCCTCTCTTTTTGTACATGCGTGAACGGCAGATGAAAAAATCGGCCCCATGAAACACTTTGCTAAACAATTCAGGCAATATTGGGTAGAAGACATCAGCTTCATCACGCTGTTGGGCATGCTTATTTTCACCATCTTTATCATGCCCACATTGATTGAAATGGGCTGGGTTGGAATGCCGATGCTCAATCTGACATTTTCTGCCATTTTTTTCGTTGGAATCTGGTCGGCGCTAGACAAAAAATGGATGATTGTCAATTCCTTTT
This sequence comes from Flavobacteriales bacterium, assembly GCA_044345355.1. GTDB lineage: Bacteria > Bacteroidota > Bacteroidia > CAIKAF01 > CAIKAF01 > JAKRSD01. The sequence goes on along the minus strand of JBIJBG010000073.1, from coordinate 5,080 downwards.
TATTCATTACCTATCTCATTATCAAGTTAATACAAATATCCTGTAACAATTCCGAAAACGAAAACTACCTGCTGATTGAAAATATGGTTGCCGGCTTGAATCTGCTCTCTTTTATTTACATGAACCTAAGCCTTCTATTCAGAGACAAAGAATCTAACTTTCATCGGGTCATCGGCTCCGTAAATGTATTTCTTTTAATAGGCCTTTTGGGCGCATTTTTATTTGAAATGATTCATCAGCTATTCGGAAGCTCCATTTCGGTAGATACATTATCCCGGGACGGCCACGAAGACTTTTCTGAATATATCTATTTCAGTCTGGCATCCATCACCACGGTAGGATTCGGCGATATTGTGGCCGTTCATCCCGCGGCAAGGATGTTGGCCACTTTTTTGTCAGCCACGGGCATGTTGTTTCCCGCCGTGATTATTGCCCGTTTGGTTTCCCTGGCCAAATAATCAGCCACGGGTAACTTTTTCCATGATTTCATAAACCACGGCCGGATCCAGCAAGGTTGAGGTATCTCCCAACTGATCGGTTTCTCCTTCCGCTATTTTTCGCAAAATCCTGCGCATGATTTTCCCCGAACGGGTTTTGGGAAGACCGGAAACCAACACGATTTGATCGGGTTTGGCGATTCGCCCTATTTCCCGGGTTACAGTTTCTTCTATCCCCTGCTTTATCCAAGTTTCATCCTCTGCCATTTCACCGCAAACCACGTACGCAAAAATTCCCTGCCCCTTTATTTCATGCGGAAAACCGACCACCGCCGATTCCACAACTGCCGAATTTTGATTAATGGCATTCTCTATTTCGGCCGTTCCGAAACGATGTCCTGAAACATTGATTACATCATCCACCCGACCGATGATCCGGTAAAGCCCGTTTTCATCCCGTCGCGCTCCGTCGCCGGTAAAATAGTACCCTTTGTACACCTCAAAATAAGTGGCTCTGCATCTTGCATGATTTCCGTAGGTAGTCCGGATTACGGAAGGCCAGGGATACTTAATACACAAATAACCTTCCTGTTCATTGCTGTCTATTTCGCTCCCTTCGGAATCCACCAATACAGGCTGAATCCCGGGAAGCGGTAATCCCGCATGGGCGGGTTTCATGGGTGAGAAGTCGGCAAGGCCGGAAATCATGATGCCGCCGGTTTCGGTTTGCCACCAGGTATCCACAACGGGACAGCGGCCTTTCCCCACATGCAGGTGATACCATTTCCAGGCCTCATCGTTGATAGGCTCTCCCACGGTTCCCAATAACTTCAAACTGTGGAGGGAATAAGGCAACACATGATCAATCCCCAAGGCCATGAGGGAGCGGATAGCCGTGGGAGCGGTATAAAATTGAGTTACTCGGTATCTATCGATAATTTGCCAAAAACGGCCCGCATCAGGAAAGGTGGGAATTCCCTCAAACATAACGGAAGATGCCCTGTTAAGCAAGGGACCATAAATCAGGTAAGTATGCCCGGTAATCCAGCCTGCATCGGCCGTACACCAAAATACATCGCCGGGAACATAGCCAAAAACATTCACAAACGAATAACCCGCATAAACCATGTATCCTGCCTGAGTATGTACCACTCCTTTAGGCTTACCGGTAGAACCGGAAGTGTATAAAATAAAAAGCGGATCTTCACTGTCCATGGGCTCCGGCACACACTCGGCTTCCGCAGCATCCCAAAGAGTGTGTACGAATGCATCACGGACGGAGTGCATCTGAACCGGCCAGTCAAGATGGTTAAAAACCAAAACCGAACTCACCGAATCGCCTTCCAACTCCAGTGCCTCATCTACTGTCGCTTTTACGGGAAGCTGCTTTGCCCCCCGGTTCATCGCATCGGCTGTAATTACGCAAACAGCTCCGGCATCCGCTATACGGTCGGCAAGCGCCTGTGCCGAAAACCCCGCAAATACTACCGAGTGAACCGCACCTATTCGGGCACATGCCAGCACGGAAACAACCAACTGGGGAATCATGGGCATGTAAAGGCAAACCCGGTCACCTTTTTTCACGCCGTTGTCCTTCAAAATATTGGCCATACGGCAAACATCAAGGTAGAGATTCCCATAGGTTAACGTCACCCCTTTTTCAACCGGATGGTTCGGCTCCCAAAAAAAGGCAACCTCATGTTCTGAAACCGGTAAATGCCGGTCCAGGCAGTTAACCGTAATGTTGGTTTTACCTCCGGAAAACCAGGACAGGTGCTCTTGCCCAAAGTCACCCTCAAGTACCTTTTGCCAGGGGGTAAACCAGGTGTAATGCTGAGCTACATCTGCCCAAAACAAATCAGGTTCATGCAAACTACTTTCATAAATGCGTTGGTATTCCTCAAAAGATTGAATCCGAAAACTTGCCATGCCTATTCCTTTTTTCGTAAACCGTTATCCTCAACGAATATCGAAATTCCCGGAAAAAAAAAAGCAGATGCACCCGTCTTAAAGCCTTTAAATATATTTGCGGACAATAAAATTATTCGCAATGCCATATTTCTTTACCTCAGAATCAGTTTCAGAAGGTCATCCGGATAAGGTGGCCGATCAAATTTCTGATGCACTCATTGATTATTTCCTGGCTTATGACCCAAGTTCCAAAGTGGCCTGCGAAACCTTGGTTACCACCGGACAGGTGGTATTAGCGGGAGAGGTAAAATCGGAAGCCTATCTGGATGTACAGGAAATTGCAAGGGAAGTGATCCGGAAAATTGGCTATACAAAAAGTGAATACATGTTTGAAGCCAATTCCTGCGGTATTCTATCGGCCATTCATGAACAGTCAGCTGATATTAACCGCGGTGTTGACCGTAAAGTAAAATCAGCCTCATTCGAAGATAGGGCCAATGCCCAGGGAGCCGGCGATCAGGGGATGATGTTCGGATATGCCACCAACGAAACGGAAAACCATATGCCGCTGGCGTTAGATCTGGCTCATAAAATCTTAATCGAATTAGCTGATTTCCGGCGGGAAGGCAAAAAAATCAAATACCTGCGGCCCGATGCAAAATCGCAGGTTACCATTGAATACAATGACGAGCATAAACCAGTACGGATTGATACCATTGTAATCTCCACCCAACATGATGAATTCGATACGGATGCCAAAATGCTCAAAAAAATCAAGGAGGATATGATTCATATTCTGATTCCCGCCTTGAAGAAAAAACTGCCAAAAAACATCCAAAAACTGTTTACGGATAAAATTACTTACCACATCAACCCCACCGGCAAATTTGTCATCGGCGGACCGCATGGGGATACCGGCCTTACCGGACGTAAAATCATCGTAGATACCTATGGTGGAAAAGGCGCTCATGGCGGAGGTGCTTTCAGCGGAAAAGATCCCAGCAAAGTAGATCGCTCTGCAGCTTATGCTACAAGACACATTGCCAAAAACATGGTGGCCGCGGGAATCTGTGACGAAGCCCTGGTTCAGGTGGCTTATGCCATCGGCGTGGCCAAGCCGGTAGGCCTGTTTGTGAATACATACGGAACCTCCAAGGTAAACATGACCGACGGGGAAATTGCGGAAAAACTAAATACTCTCTTTGACTTAAGGCCTTTTGCCATTGAACACAATTTCAATTTACGCAGCCCCATTTACGGTGAAACTGCGGCTTATGGACACATGGGTCGCAAATCGGAAAAAGTGACCAAAGTGTTTAACCGCGGAAAGAAAAATGAGAAAAAAATCACGGTGGAACTATTCCCGTGGGAAAAGGCAGACCGAGTTACCGATCTGAAAAAAGCCTTCAAAATAAAATAGAGGTCTTCTGTTTTAGAGATTATTTAAACAATTTTCCCTCAAATAAGTTACTATGGGAAAATGAAGTAATCTTTAAAGTCTGTGAAAGTTCAGTACACCATCCGAGATATCGAGAAGCTCACGGGCATTAAGGCGCATACTTTGCGCATTTGGGAGCAGCGTTACAATTTTGTAACTCCGCACCGCACAGATACAAACATCCGTTTTTACGATGATGAGCAACTCAAATTTTTATTGAATGTGGGAGTGCTTATCAAACATGGACGAAAAATTTCCAAGGTTGCCAAAATGGACCCGGAAATCGTAGCCAAAGAATTGCTGAAAATATCAGGAGAAACTTCCGATAAAAACACATATTTCCAAGTCCAGATCGACAATCTGCTTATCGCCATGATTGATTTGGACGAGGATAAGTTTGAAAAAGTAATTTCTACCTGTGCCCTTCGCTATGGGTTTGAACAAACCATGGTACATCTGATTACGCCTTTTTTAGGCAAAGTCGGTGTTTTATGGACTGTCGGAGAAATTAACATCTCACAGGAGCATTTTATTACTCACTTAATCCGCAGAAAACTCATTGTCGCCATTGATGCTTTCTCGGGAAAAGGTGTAAGATCAGAAAAATTTATTCTCTACCTACCTGAAGGAGAATACCATGAATTGGGTCTGCTGTTTGCCAAATATTTAATCAAATCAAGAGGTTTTCAGGTGATTTATCTGGGTCAGAGTCTCCCGTTTGACGATTTGAAGATTTTAAGCCTTAAATACAAGCCCGACTATCTGCTTACCTATTTTACGGCAGGGATGGGTAAAAAAAGCCTTCAGAACTACCTGAAAACCATGACCGATGAGGTTTATGTCTCCAAAGAATTTATCATTTGCGGACCCAGAGCTAAAGAAGCGGCGGCTGAAAACCTCCCTGACAAAATGCGTTTTGTAGGTTCAGTTCAAGAATTACTTAATTTACTGGACGGAATCCAAAATTCCGTTTAACCGATCTGCCCTATTTTTCCTCAAACGATAGGCAGAAATCCCATTTAGGGATAAAATAAGGATTATCTGCTATTTTTTCTATTTGTATATCAAGCTGTTAGTATTTTTTTTGTTTAATGTTTATCCGTAATCGTTAAACAATAGATATATTTGTGGAGCATTTAAACAAAAACACTAAACAAAATGGCCACTACGATTACCAATTTCACCCAGGAAGTAATGAGTTTCAAAGAAGGACTCCGCTACTTTGCCTTAAGTCTCACGCGAAATGAAGACGATTCTGCCGACCTGGTTCAGGAAACCATGCTGAAAGCCTTCA
>JBIJBG010000006.1:0-28159 GCA_044345355.1 Flavobacteriales bacterium | reverse complement strand
TGATGGCTCGGTCAATCATCTTGGCTAATTCATTTAATTGGTTTTTCAGCAGTTGCTCCACAACGGTTCGTATATTGATATTAATGGGACCAATATTCATGTAAGGGTCTTTCTTGATGCTGAACCCTTTGCTTTCGGTTTGTGTTGTCAATACCCAGGAAGAATTTAATCCAATTTTGGAAACGATATCGGCCTCCATCATAAAATCGGTTGACTTGATGATTTCGGGGCAAATGCCGCAGGCCACATAGCGCCCGGTAAAGAAAACGTGCACCGGCAGGCTTATTTTCAGGAAATCCTGATAGCCGTTCAGGTGCAGGTTTCCGTTTTGCACCACTTTGATTTTTACATTGTCTCCGTCGTTATCAGTAAATGATGCATCCTCATAAAGGGTTGTACCTAAGTTTTTGGCAACGGCCTCCCGTATGGTTTGGTAAGAAAGGCTTATCGGCAGGCTGATGTAGGATGGTTCACGGACCGGTGCCGATTTTTCGCTGATGGCATATTCCGGCGTTGGGATTATAACCGTCTTCCGGCAGGAAAAAAGAAAGAATAAAATTCCGAAAACAGAGAGGGAGAGAGCCTTTTTCACACGTAGACCAACGATAACCCGCCTTGGTTTTCTATTGCATCACAAAAGGATATTCTTCTCCCTGGAAAGTGGCCACGGCATTGGCGTCACACCCGCCGTTTCCGTAATTTACGCTGATGGTGTTCAGTCCTTCGATATCCAGATTAAGCACGCCGGCGCGTATCCAGCGGCATCCGTATTGAACATTCAGCGCATCGGCCACATTCAGCGAAAAACCCACGCCTTCCGAAGAGGTTCCTTCGGCCGTTCCGGTAATACTCCACACATCGTCCCATGGAGTGAATGTGCTTTCTCCCTGAAGCCATTCGTGTTGACGCAATGTGCTCCACAAAACCGTTCCCCCTCCGTTGGGTTTAATAATCTGGCAATCGGGAAAGGAAACCTGATACACCAAATGGTTGGAAGCGTTATATCCCAAATTGGTGATGGTTTTATTGCCCAGTACCTGATGGTCGTTTACGAAATAATTGTCAAATTGTATGGCCACGGTTGTTCCCGGACTGCGAAACCAGTAAGAAAAAGTACCGATGATTTTTCCGCGTCTGGCACGGCCGTCATTGCCGGTGCAATTTACGGCCCCGAAATCCAGCGTAACGGTTTTGGGCCAAGAAACGGTATCGAAAGGAAAAATAGTCAACTCGCCACAGGCAGAGAGTAAATCATTATAGGCTTTCAGGCTGTCTGCCGTGGCCTGGCCCGCACCGGCTACCTGTTTATATCCGTCCGAAAAAAGGGTTTCCGCCAAAGCCATGTCCTGAGTGGCGTTCAGGGTTTTCCCGTCAAATTTATTTTTGGGTTTGCAAGAGGTAACGGCCCAGGCGGTCAAGCCGAAAAGGAAAAAGCGGACAACAAAACGTGGAGTGACTTTCATAAATGTTGAAGATAAATATGTTATATCAAACGCTTAAAAGTATAAAAAATTGCAGAACACGAACAAATCATCCCATTCCCGTGAAGGCTTCCTGAATATGGTTGATGCTTACGCCCGCCCCGCGTTCCCAAACGGAGACGATATCAAAACGGATTTCATTTTGAAGACCCATTTGGTCTAAATAAGCTTCAGCGGCCTCCAGCAGATGTTTTTCTTTTTTTCGTGTTACTGCCTCCTCGGGCAATCCGTGGATCAGGTCCCGTCGAGTTTTTACTTCCACAAAAACCAAAACAGACCCGTCTTCGGCAATCAGATCCACTTCAAGGTATCCCTTGCGCCAGTTTTTCTCCCGGATAATGTAGCCTTTGGAAGCCAGATAATCCGCCGCCTGTTCCTCTCCCCGCTTTCCTGTTTCATTATGTTCGGCCATATTGCCCGTTTCTGCATTAAAAATACATAATCTAACGGAAATAATCCCGTCCGTACATTTCATTATTTTTGTGCATGATGTCATCACAGAGCAAAAATTTAGCTGAAGAATTACGCCAAAGGGGACTGCTCCACGATTGCATTCCCGGAACGGAAGAACTTTTACGGAAGGAAACGGTAAAGGGTTATGTGGGTTTTGATCCTACGGCAACTTCCCTGCATATCGGGAATCTGGTTCCCGTAATTTTGCTTCGCCATCTTCAGCAGGCCGGGCATATTCCTGTAGTTTTGGTGGGTGGTGCCACCGGAATGATCGGTGATCCTTCCGGAAAATCGGCCGAACGAAATCTGCTCAGCGAAGAGCAATTGAAGGCCAATGTAAGCGCCATCCGCACCCAATTGGAAAAACTGATTGATTTTTCCGGCATAAACGCCGCCATACTCGTTAATAATTATGACTGGATAAAGCCATTTTCTTTTTTGGATTTTCTGCGCGAAGCGGGCAAACATATCTCCGTCAACTATATGATGGCGAAGGACAGCGTAAAGAACCGTCTGGAAACCGGCATTTCGTTTACCGAGTTCAGTTATCAGCTTATTCAGGGATATGATTTTTACCATTTATGGAAAAACCACGGAGTAAAACTCCAAATGGGCGGTTCTGACCAATGGGGAAATATCACGACGGGGACGGAGTTCATCCGCCGCAAAGAACACGGGGAAGCCTATGCCCTGGTGGCTCCGTTGCTTACCAAACCCGACGGCAGTAAATTTGGAAAATCAGAACAGGGAAATGTCTGGCTGGATCCTCAGCTAACATCGCCCTATAAGTTCTTTCAGTTTTGGATGAATATCACGGATGAGGAAGCCCTGAAACTCATCAAGGTGTTTTCGTTTCGTCCGTTGGAAGAGCTTGATGATTTAATAGCCAGGCATTCGGAAGCACCTCATGAAAGGGTGCTGCAAAAAACTCTGGCAGAGGACGTGACCACCTGGATTCACGGCCGCGTGGAATATGAGAAGGCGGCAGAGGCGTCTGAAATTCTGTTTGGCCGCGGAACCGCCGAACAGTTGGCCGAGTTTGATGCGGAAAGGATTCTTTCCGTATTTGAAGGGGTACCCACATTTTCTCTTTCCCGCGAAAAGCTTTCAGGGGGAATGTCCATGTTGACCCTCACGGCAGAGGAAACCGCTATATTTCCTTCCAAAGGGGAGGCTAAACGCATGTTTCAAAACAACGGTGTGCTGCTGAATAAGGTCAACACACCGGATGATTACCTCGTGACGGAAAAGGAGTTGCTGGCCGGTCGTTTTTTGCTTGTGGGCAAAGGAAAGCGGAATTTTAATTTAGTGGTGGTAGAGTAGTGAAAACAGATAAAAGATGTTTAACATGAAATTCTCCTTTAAAGGATTATTTTTATCAGGCTTTTTTTTAATAGTTGTTTATGTAACTATTCTTACCCTAATCTCTTGGTTTTTTACCGGTAAATCGTTTATTGGAATAGATGATGCCAATATTTATATGGTTTACATGAGAAACTTCGCACATGGCAACGGCTTTGTTTTTAATGTCAGCGGTGAAAAAGTGGAGGGGTTTTCTTCGTTGTTATGGACACTCATAGGATCATTGTTTTTCACTTTTACGGATAAGCCTGAAAAATTCCTGTTGTTATTAAATATTTTTATTGTAAGCACAACTCTTTATTTTATTTCCGAGAAATTAATTAAAGAAGAGAAAATTCTTTTTTTAATCCTGGTTGGTTTAGTTCCCGGGTTTATTGAGTGGACAGTCTTGTCGCTTATGGAAACGGGCCTTTGGATGTTTCTTTTGACATTTACTTGTTTTCAAACGATAAATTATAATGTAGAGTTTAGTAAAACAAGGCAGTATTTAACCTTAAACCTGCTTTATGTTTTGTTAATCATTTGTAGGCCGGAGGCGCTGTTATGGGTTCCGGCTTTTATTGGTTTGAACCTGATTAAGGAATGGGAAGTTTCCGGATCTCGTACAGTTATGATTAAGTCGGCTATTTTTTCATTTAGTGTCTTCTTCTTATCCTGTTTTTTATTAGTTTTTTGGCGATTGACTTATTTTGGCTATCCGTTACCCAACACCTATTATGCCAAGGTTTCTTCTGATAATATTGCCAACCTGACGGCCGGGATGTATTACCTATATATGCTCTTTTTTGAAAAGCCGTTTGTTTTGGTTGTTTTTCTTTTTGCCACCGGTGTCATTGCTTTGAAGATAATACAAAAGCGATTTTTAGAAAGTACATCTGTTTTTATATTATGGTCTGCTGCCATAATTACTTTCATCAATCCTGTTATTGTGGGGGGAGATCATTTTGTTTTGCACAGATTTATCATGCCGTCCGTTCCCCTAATTATCCTACTTTTAATTTATATGATGCCGCCCCGTTGGTTTCGTGAAAGGGCCATCCCCGTTTTGTTTATTATCGGATTTTTTTATTCCAACATGTTTAATCTGATTCATGTTGCTCGTCAAAGACACCACCCCCTTAAGATGGATATCGATCTTGCAAAAGAGGGCCGCTTGGTTTCCGAAAAATTAAATCAACTTTTTCGGGATGAAAAAAGGCTCCCATCTCAGGGGGTGTTAACAGCCGGAGGCCAGGCCTATGGGTATAAAGGGGAAACGATAGATTTAATGGGATTGAATAACGTTAAGATGGCCCACGCAGAATCAAAAAAAGACAAAAATCTTTTTAAAAATCACGCTTCTTTTAGCTTCCCGGTTTTTTTGCAACTTCAGCCGGATCTTTTTTGGTATGAACAATCTTTCTTTATCGCTCCCGGCAGTTCCATACATGAGCCGGTGAAAATAAATCCTCTGTCATTTAACAGTTGGATATACAAGCAAATACATAAAAGGCCTGAATTTGTCCAAAATTATGGACTATATAGAATCATTAATAAAAGTCAGTTTAATGCTTTGCAGATTTTTGCCAACAGGGAATATGTATCAACATTAGACACAAACCGGTATCGTGTTCAAGAGATATCTTTCGAATAATTTTTTGCACTCTGGTAATTCACGATCATTATTAATAGAATAACCCTAAATAGTTCGGTAAAAGAGTTTCTCTTTCCGGGATTCCCGGTTTTTTTGTAATGTCACGTCCTTTCAGGCGCCCCAAATATTTTTCTTTTATTGTTTTTCTGCTTTTCGGAGAGCCACCACCTGCTTTTTGAAATCGGAAGGAGTTTGTCCGGTATATTGCTTAAACAATGTGTTGAACGAAGATTTTGAGTTAAATCCGCAATCATAGGCAATACCCAAAATGGTCAGGTGGTCGAAAGAGGAATCAGAGAGTTTCCTTTTTACCTCTTCAATGCGGTATTCATTAATGAAAGTAAAAAAGTTTTTTCCCAAGCCGTTATTGAGAATTTCCGTGAGATAATGTTTGGAGATGTTGATTTTTGCGGAAAGGTCTTGAATGGTCAGTTCTGCATCTAAGTAGGGCCGTTCTTTTTCCATGAAATCCAACAACCGTTTAGAGAACAAATCGGCGTCTTCTTCCTTTAGGCCCGAACGTTTGTATTTTTCTTTTTCTTCCGGGTTGGAATCTGTCGGCGTCTGAAAAATGGGAGTTTCTTCTTTTTCTATTTTAACCGGTTCCGATTCAGGCTCCCCGTAAACTTCCCGGTTACGGAAAAGCGCTTCCTGTTTTATGCCGAAGTAGCTCACGGAAAAGGTCATTATTGTCAGGCCCAGATTGGCCATGAACTCACTGTCCACAATCGGATTTCCGTTCAGCGCATTCACCAGTCCTACGGAAAAATAAAAAGCAAACGTGGCCGTGATAAGTCCCGCGGTAAAGTACAGCCAACGAAGTTGGTTCTTTTCCGACTCGAACGAAAACTTATTTACCAGGCTTTTCCGGTAAAGGTAAAGCAGTCGGTACGTGAGGGCGGTATAGGTAAATATCGAGATGAAATATATTGCCGCGTACAAAATACGGACGCCCAAATACTCGTCTTTTAACAGGTATTTATGATCAGAAAAATCGACGCGGTCTTGAAAGAAAGCGAAATAAAAACCGGTCATGATAAAAAAGGGTGCGGCATGAAGCACATCCCGTAAGCCAAAACGCGACTCTTCGTCCGTGATGTTTTTGGTATATAAATATAAAAACGGACCGAACGATAGGGGAATAAATCCGGTGGAAAAGTTCACGTCGAAAAATTCGCCGTATTCATCGTACATCAACAGAATTAAAAATTTAAAACAGATGAGCAGTAGCCAGGCAACCAGCAGCCGGTCTGCCGTTTGCTTGCGTTTTTTATTGAGCAGGACAAAGGCGGCAAAGAGGCCCTGAGATAAACCGATATAGAGTACAGCTTCTTTCACGGCTTATCGGTATTTTCGAAAATACGTGTTTGTGCGCCCCAAAAACCAGAGGAATCCCAGATATCCTTTTACCCGAAGCTCCCCATTTTCATTCAGCCACATTTTGGCATTGTAGGTATTGCCGGAGTATTCGGAGTATATTTCCCCATCGTGCCATTCTTGATCTTTTGCGTCGTACCGAAAATTTTTGAAAACATCCACACCCAACAAAAGCCGCCCCCTTAATTCCGAATCATTATTGTGAATATCCCGTCTCCAGGTTCCGTCCGGATTTTTTGGCTCTTTGAGCCAGTGTATGCGACCGTTATACGCTCCGTCTTTTTTGTAAATTTCCACCACCTTATCTCCCGACTCATTTTGCCACAGACCCAGAATGCGGTCCGCCGGCTGTCCGAAAACAACCGGGGGCAAAATAAAGAGCAGCAAAAGAACAAGAAGACGCATCAAGACGGATTGAGTTTGCAAAATAAGGAAATTGCCGGTTAAGACATCCCGAAAACAAAAAAAGCTAACGCCTTGTTTTAAGTATATTATGCAGCACAAAACACCCGTAACCCTCTGTTGGTTCCGTCGCGACCTCCGGCTTAACGACCAGGCGGCCCTCTCCCATGCATTGAAAAGCGGACATCCCGTGTTGTGCGTTTTTATCTTCGATAAAGAGATTCTTGACCGGCTTGAGGAAAAGGCTGACAGGCGGGTTACTTTTCTGCACGATACGCTTGCCCAAATCAAGGAACGCCTAAACGGACTCGGTTCTGATTTGTGTGTGAAATATGGAACTCCAGGCCAGGTCTGGGAAGAACTCACGGAGGAGTTTACCGTTAGCGCCGTTTACACCAACCGAGATTATGAACCGTATGCCCGCAAACGCGACGAACAAGTCGGGAATTTTTTGAAAGCGAAAGGAATATCTTTTTACACCTACAAAGACCAGGTGATTTTTGAGCCCGGCGAAATTCTGAAAGACGACGGAAAGCCCTATACGGTCTATACGCCTTTTGCCAATAAATGGCTGGCAAAAAAAACACCGGCCCATTTTGCCCCGCACGTTTGCGAAGCAAAGGCGGATTCATTTTTGAACATTTCGGGATTAACCATGCCCACATTGGCTCATATGGGTTTTTTGCGTGCCGATTTTCCCGTACCTCCGTTAAACCCTTCAGATGCGTTAATCAGCCATTATGAGCAAAACAGAAACTTTCCCGCCCGGCAAAATGGCACGTCCCACCTGGGCCTTCACTTGCGTTTTGGCACCGTGAGTATCCGCGAGTTGGCCCGCAGGGCAGAGAGCCTTAGTTTGGTCTTTCTGAAAGAACTCATCTGGCGCGAGTTTTTTATGCAGATTTTGTTTTATTTTCCGCATGTGGAAAAGCGTGCTTTCCGGCCCGAATATGACCGCATTTCCTGGAGAAATGATGAAAAAGAGTTTTTACGCTGGTGCGAGGGAAAAACCGGCTACCCCATGGTGGATGCCGGCATGCGCGAGCTGAATGCCACCGGCTTTATGCACAACCGGGTGCGCATGGTTACCGCGTCTTTTCTCACCAAACACTTGTTGATTGACTGGCGCTGGGGCGAGCGGTATTTTGCCGGCAAACTGCTCGACTTTGATTTATCCGCCAACAATGGAAACTGGCAGTGGGCCGCGGGATGCGGATGTGATGCGGCTCCGTATTTTCGGGTATTCAATCCGCAAACACAGGCTGAAAAATTTGATCCGAAGGGGGAATATATCCGTACCTGGGTGCCGGAGTTTGATTCTCTGAACTATGCTAAGCCGATTGTGGAGCATAAAATGGCGCGGGAACGGGTACTCCGCGTATTCAAAGAGGCCCTGAATCCGGGCTAGTTCCGCTTGGTTTTTCTGTAAACGGCCCGTGCCTCCGCCGCGATTCCAAAAGGCTGTTCTTTTGTTTTTTGGAGCGCATCCAACACGGCGGAAACACATCGTTCGGTTTCTTTTTCCACTTCCTTGCCCCAAAACCGGATTACCGTCCAGCCCATCTCCTGCAAAGTGATATTGACCAAAATATCCCGACGTATGTTCGCCTCTATTTTCGCAATCCAAAATTCCCGGTTGGTTTTGATACTTTCTTTACGGATATTCCAATCTTTTCCGTGCCAAAATTCACTGTCTGTGAATACGGCCACCTTTTTTCCCTTAAACACAAAATCGGGTGTCCCGAAAACGGAACGGTCATTCTTCCGATAACGTAACCCTTTTTTCCAGAGGGCGGCACCAAGCGTTTTTTCCAAAGAAGTATTTTTTCCTTTGATGGCCTGCATGTTTTTGCGGCGCTGTGCGGGAGAAAGCCTGTCGGTCATTACCCCCAGACTTTAGTCCCCTCCGTGCAGTTTTTGCAGATATCTATTTCTTCTCTGGAGCGCAGAATGCTTGCCCTGAAATGACGATATGGTTCGGAATACCATATACTACGGAACGTGTCGGTTTTTAATTCGCCCAAAGCGTGGGAGGCATCTTTATCAAAACAGCAGGGAACAACCCGTCCGTCCCAGGTGATTACGCAGGAATGCCACATTTTCCAGCAGCGGTTCATCAGGCTGTTTTTAATGGCGTAGGTTCCGTCTTTTTGTTTTTTGTATCTGGAAAACTCATCCCGGGAGGGAATCAGTTCGCTGCCGTTTTGATAGTCGTAAATCTGGGCGGTTTTAAACCACACATCGTCTACCCCCAGTTCGTCCGCCAGCCTTTGCACCTCGTCCATTTGGTGTTCGTTGGGTTTTACCACTAAAAACTGAAATACCACAAAAGGAGTTTGGCTTTTGAGCTCTTTTTTCCAGTTCAAAATACGACGTGTTCCCTCGATGACCTTCTCCAGTTTTCCTCCCACCCGATATTGCTCATAGACATCCTGCGAAGTGCCGTCAATGGAAATAATCAGCCGGTCTAATCCGCTTTCTACCGTTTTCCGTGCAGTTTCGTCATCCAAATAATGGGCATTGGTGCTGGTAGCCGTATAGATGTTTTTTCGGGACGCGTAATGAACCATGTCCAGAAAATGACGGTTGAGGTAAGGTTCTCCCTGAAAATAAAAAACCAGATACAGTAATTCGGGGGCAATTTCGTCAATGGTTTTTCTGAAAAACCCGGGTTCCAACATTCCGGTAGGTCTGGAAAAGGACCGGAGTCCGCTGGGACACTCCGGGCATCGCAGGTTGCACGAGGTGGTGGGCTCAAACGACACGCTCAGCGGCATGCCGAACATCCGCGCCTTACCCAGGAAGTTACTCCAATAAAACCCAAACAACAGGCTAATTCCATTCAGCATACGCCGGGGAGTCAGTTTGCCCATCAGATTAAGAGAATCCCTAAAAACGGCGCGTTTCATGAAACAAAGATACGCGATGGGGAAAAATCGGGCTGAATAAAGCACTTTTTATATATTTATCGGATAAATAAGTAACCGATGAAAAGACGTGATTTCCTTTCTAAAGCCTGTTTGATGTGCGGAACCGTGGCCATGGGTGCCGTTGCCGTCACCTCACTGGAGTCTTGTAAAACAACGGAATCAACATCAGGCTCTGGCGCAGCTTCCGAAGGTCTTCAGGTGTTGAACAGTCAGGTGCGCATTCCTTTGGCGGAGATGTCCGCATTGCGTCTGAAAACCTTTAAGGTAAAGGGACTTCCCAAAGAGTTGCTGTTGGTAAAAAACGGGGAAACCGAATTTGAAGCCTATCTGATGCGTTGTCCGCATGCAGGAGGAACCGTAAGGGCAGAGGATTCAGATCTGGTCTGTGCCCTGCACGGAAGCCGGTTTGATTTAAAGGGAAAAGTAACCAAAGGTCCTTCTAAGGAAGGGTTGAAAAGTTATCCGGTTTCAATAGAAGGAAAAATCGTTGTGGTCTCTGTGGTTTGACGAGGAAAAAAACCGCAGTATTAAAAATGGGTTGCCGATCTTAAAAAGGGGATCTGCCCCGATTATGGGGTTATTTTTTCCTGCTTATTGTTTTATAATTGTTAGTGTTTCGGCAGGCGATCCCGGTTGTATAATTCGGATGAGATACATCCCGCGGGTCAAATCCGAAATGTCGAATACCTCAGAAGGGGACGCCACCTTTCGCTGATGGATTTTTCTTCCGTCGGCGGCATACAGTTCAACCCGGGCACCGATACACCCTTCACAGAAAAGGGTGAACGTATTTTCAGCAGGATTGGGGGAAATAAAATTTGCGTTGTTATATACGGTAGCCAATCCCGTGGTTTGGGTTTGAACGGTCTGGGTCAAAAGCGAGGAGCAGCCGGCACTATCCGTTATCCAAAGTTCTACGGGATAGACTCCGGCCTGGGAATAGGTATGTATGGGATTTATTTGCAGAGAACCGTTTCCGTCTCCGAAATCCCAAACGTGATTTGTTTCGGGCTGTGCAGCCGAGTTAAATTGGAATTGGAAGTTGGAAAGTGCCGTTACGGAGAAATCAACCGACGGGTTGGTTTTAACCTGAATCTGTATGGTATCAGATGCCTTACAGCCATAAAGGTTCTTCAGCTCCACCCAATAATTTCCGGCATCCGAGGCATATAATACGGTGTCGGTTTGTCCCGTATTCCATAGGATTGAAAAGGCGTTGCCCACACTTAAAGTCACCGCTTCGCCCGCGCAAATCGCCGTGTCGGGGCCAAGGCTCACGGATGGATATCCGCTGTTGATCGGTGTAATTTGGTTGTCTATCCAGGCCAGTCGGTCGGCAAACCATTGTTTTAATTTATTTATCTCTCCCAAATAGGTGGTCGGGATAGGACTGGGATTGGGCCAAACATATACACCCAAAATGGACCAACGCTGAAAGTTACGCTCCTGCGACTCGTTCAGTACCAGGGCCATGGAATCAGCCAGGGCATTTAATGCGGAATTGGAAAGAAACGAGTTTCTGAACTCCTGATAGCGGCAATAAAGCCGTTTGTTAAACAAAGAGTCTTCTCTAAAACGTTGCCACCAGAAGGGCACCAGCAACCCTCCTCCCCCTCCGCATATGGCATTGAAGTCGTAGGCCCAGCCGGCGGTGTTCTGCCCCTGACAATAGTCGGCATTTTGCCAGGCAATGTCAAAATCCCACACGGGCCCCATTTTTAATTTATTTCCCCGTGTTATTTTTTCCTTGTGTAAAAACGTGCTGATTCGGTATCCGTCCACATTTCGGCTTAATTCATTCATGAGCATAAAATCAATAACCGAGTTTTCATCCATAAATCGGCGCCACCCGTTTTGGGGGTCTTGGAAACCGGGAGATGCTAAAGCGGCTTCAAAGCTGTCAACAAATGATTTTATGTACTGCTCCTGAGCCGGCTGAATACTATCCGGCTCCGGATAGGCATATTGAAAATAGATGGATGCTCCCGTGCCGGAACTTCCCGGCGGAGGGAAAGCCGAAGTCCAACCCGCTCCGCCTGACCCGGTCAGCTTGTCTATTTTTAGAATATATCCTCCCGTCAATTCTTCACCGGACAGATCAAAGGTGTTTAACTTGCCGATATTCACCCTTCCGCTGTCCCGCTTTATTTTTTCAGTCAGCGTGTACACGCCGATATATTCTCCATTGAGCAGCACTTCACAAAAACGGGTGCGTGCCGCATAATGGCCTGTTTTATTGGCCAGATTATACGTCAGGGCATTGCGGAAAAGGGTTTTGTCAGAATAATTTGCCCCGAGAATCCAATCGTTTTCGGCCGGCATGCCGAGCAAGGAAACATTCAGGTTGTTTCCCTGGGCATCCCGGGTTTCAAATCCGTAGGGCTTTTTGGGCATTCCCTGTGAACTCGACCCCCTTCTTTCAATGCCTATTTTTCCGTTATAGTGAAAAGTGGTGTCCGTGAGGTAGTTTCTAACGCCCTCGCCATTATAAATGATTTTTAAATCTGCCGGCACTTTAGGCTCATCGGGAATGCTCACATTGTTCACCGTGTTGATGACCAATATGGGCAAATCGCTCGACGTAAATGAAAAAGGTTGGGCGGGCTGACTGCCGAAGGTAATGCTCCAACTCACCACAGACCCCACATCCTGAGCGTACATGTCTCTTACCCGAAGCCTCCAGACTCCGTTGGCGTTTTGTCCGTTATTCAACTGACCCAGGCCGGTTTGGGGCCTGAACGTTCCGGAAAACGGAGCCGAGCCGTTTAAAATGGACGTAGATGCATTTTGCCAGAGGCAGGTATTGGAAAAGTTATCTCCATCGCCTCCGATGCCCGAGAATAAAATAACCGTTGTTCCGTCGGGTGCGCGTAAACTTACTTCCAGGTCGCTCACATAGGGATGATTAATCGTAAGACACACCAATTCTAATCCAAAATTGCCATTCAGGGTATTGGGCGAAAGAACGGGTACGTTGGCATTAAAAGAAACGACCGAATTGTTATCGGGAATGTTCCCGCCGCTTCCTGAAAAGGTTTGTCCCAATAAGCGGCCCGAGAGCACAAACAGAAAAAGCAATTTTGAGACTTTAATCATTTGAAACCTTAATGTTTAGCCAAATGTACTCTTTTTGGTACATAATGCCCTGTCGGGAAAAAAGAGGCCGTTTGCCCTGCTTTCTTTTGTTTTTACCTGAAATCAAGGGATCGGCCCATGTTATCAGCCGTAATTTTCTTGGGAAGCTCTAATCCACGGTCTCTGATTCCTAATGCCTGTTACCTTTTTACCACTTTCATCCTGAAAATGCGATCCCGGTAGAAAATCTTTAGAAAATACATGCCGCCGCGCAACTCAGAAAAATCATGCGTTACCGTATGGAAACCCGCCCCGAAAGATTGATTTTTAACTACATGGTCGAGGTCTTTTCCACCTGCATCAGCGAGGCGAATCGATAATTTATCTGCAAAAGGAAGAACAAAATCAAGCGTAAAGGAGCTCTCCGCCGGGTTGGGATAAGGCAGTGAGAACCAGGGCCCGTTATCCAGCGCCTTACACAGGCGGTCATCCGGCGGGGTTACCGTGAGGGTATCGTTATAATTATCTATCTGCACACAGCAGAACTCATCGCTGCCAAATAGTTTGGGGCTTCCCGTGAATACATAATTCAGTTCCTGGCCGGGCAATAAGGAACCGGTCCAGTTTTCTTGAAGTGTATTTTCATAATTCACGGAGGCGGAAAGCCGTATTTGATTTACTTCAAGCACCCCGTTGTTCAGAATTCGGGCTCTGTATTTCATGTATTCGCCTTCTTTTTCGCACTGGGCGTCGGTCAATTTCAGGCTGCGCTCACCGGTAAATACCGTGAAGATGCGAGACATAGAGTCGGTGCAGCCATACTGGTTTTCCGTGATGAGTGAAATTACGTAAAGGCCTGTATCGTTCCAGGCGGGGAAAGTGGGGGTAATTTCCGAACTGAAAAAATCTCCGTTCAGCAACCAGGTATAATCCAGCGCCCCTGTGGATGAGTTGGTTACCGCTGCCGTGGCGGGAGGATTTCCTCCGCCTGAAGCCAGAGAAAAAGCAGCATTAGGCGTCGGGCTCACCCATACGCCGGCCTGTGCCGAGTCGGAGCAACCGGCTGAGGTGGTTACCGTCAGGCGCACAATGCGGCTTCCGGAGGTTTGAAAGGCGAAATTGGGGTTTTGCCCGCTTATGGGCACATTGTTGCCGAAACGCCAGATCCATTGGGTGATCTCATCGTTCACTCCTGTGCTTTCCTCCTGAATGCTCAGCGATTGTCCCGTACAGACACTGTCCGGCAAGGAGAAGTTGGCATTGGCGCCTTTGTTTACGGGTACCTGTCGGGTTAACGCTTCCTGGCATCCCGAGGCCGTGAACACGGTAAGGGTTACCGGGTAAACGCCTTCGCTTGTATAGGTAACTGCGGGGTTTACAAACGAGGAGGATAATCCCGGGCCCAAATTCCACTGATAGCCCGTAACCTGAGTGCCGTTTTCGGGCACGGAGTTGTCGAAGAATTGGGTAGGCTTGCCGTAGCAGGGCCCCTGCCAACTGAAGTTGGCCGTGGCGGTAGGTTTTATAAGTACACTTTTCACGATGCTGTCTGCGCAGCCGTCGGAGGTTTGTATGCGTAGGTACACGGGGTAGGTGTTGCTTTGGGCATAATTCCAGACCCCGTTGGTATCCGTACTTACATCTTGGGTTGTGGAAGGATCTCCAAAATTCCAGTTCCAGAATACGATGGTGTCTTGCTGCAAATCAATGGAAAGATCATCGAAGTGTGCATCCACCTCAGGGCAGGCCGCTGGATTGGCAAAATCAGCGATGGTTTTGTGTATGAGTTCAACGGTATCGGAAGTTAAAATGCATCCGGAGGGGGCATCTACCGCCTGCAGGTAATAGAAGTCCACGTTAGTTACCCGGATACTGTCTGCTGTGCTTCCGGTACTCCATTGAAAGGTATAATTCGGGTTGGCTGAAAGGTTGCGCAGGGTAACGGAATCGCGGGTGGTACAAATAGTTTGTGTGGCCGTGGGCGTAATTATCGGATTGGGTAAAATTCCTCCGACACGAATGGTGTCTGTGGTAGTATACCCTAGACGCCCGACAACTCGCACCCAATATGTGCCGTTTTGTGTAACGGTAATGCTTGTTCCTGTGGCCCCTGTGTTCCACAAAATGGATGAATATTCATCTGCTCCCCCCGAAATGGAAAGTGGCAGTGATGGTCCACAGACAATGGTATCTGAAGGAAGTCTCACAACCCGGGAGTACTTTGTGGCCAGATAAACTTCAATTTGGTTACGGATGGAATCAGGAAGATTAGAAGAGAATAGAATGACTTCCGGAAGAACCCCGTGAAGAAATAAATTACTATTATCAAGTCTGCGTCCGAGCGTATTTAACGTAGGAGTACCTACCGAACCCGATGTAATAAGATTAACACCATTCCTTCTGATTTCAAATTTACGCATGGTAGTTTGATTAAGGGTTAAATTCACGGGGCCAGAACTTGACAAAACAGCAGTTCCTATCATACCTGAATTATTTAAAGTGCTCGCAGTACCACCTGCAAAAACGCCTTGCCCCGAACCCCCCACTACATAATGAAGCGGCCTGCTATTGGACAAAAGGCGCCATATTGAGAAAAAACAAAGCTCTCCGGGCATGGAGAAACTTGAGAAATCAAGTTGTGTAAATAAATTGTTTAGGCCCTGATTGCCAAATGTTAATGCAGGAAGACCATTATATAAAGCCAAATTATAAATAGGCTGTAAGTTAAAACTGGTTTGGGTTGCATTTCTTGCCATAGGACTCTGATCACTCCATTTACTTACCCTAAAAGATGTTGAATCAAAAACTACTCCCCTGTCGGCCCGAAACCAAAGTTCTAAGGGACCTGCATTATATAAGTTTAGTTTTTTAAAGGATCTGAATAGTCCAAATGACCCATTGTTTCCTCTTACGCGCCAATAATAGTAGGTGTCGTATTGTAAATTGTTGAGGATTATCGATGTGGAAGTCGTTTGATAGGTTATTGGATTTGAAAAAAGAGAATCTGTAGATAATTCAACTTCATAAGATTGTGACGAAACAGCTTTTCGCCAGGAAAGGGTGACGGAAGAATCAACAATTACGGCTTTGTTAAGAGGCGTATACAACCATATTTGCTGACTGTAGCAAGCAAAAAACCACACAAAAACCACACAAAAACTCAATAACTTTTTAAGCGGCATAGGATTTATTTGAAGCAAATTTGCGAAAATTTTTGATGTAGTGAAGATGATTTTTTTATGAATTAAAATTCATTGAATAATTGAACAAATGAAATAGTCAGCTATTTTTAGCGAATAAAATTGGAGTATTAAAAGTGAATCAGTGGTATGCGTTTTATTGCCGATCCCGGCATGAAAAAAAAGCGGCGGAAAAACTTCTAAAAAACGGATTGGATGTATTTCTTCCGCTCCAAACCATAATCCGTCAATGGAGCGACCGGAAGAAAAAGGTGGAAGAACCGTTGTTTAAGGGATATTTGTTTGTGCATTGCACCGAGAAAGAGTTGTATAGAGTTTGTGCTGTACCAGGTATCGTGGCGCCGGTTAAAATTGTCGGGCGGTATGGTTTTTTACGGCCTGAAGAAAAGGAAGGCATAGAGCGCCTTCTCGCTACCGGAGTATATGCAGAAGCAGTAGAAACCGACTGGAAAAAAGGCGACCGCGCCGAAATCACCGAAGGCCCCATGAAAGGATTGCAGGGCACGTGTATCTCTGAATCGGGCCAGGACTATTTTCTGTTGGAAATTGATTCTTTAAAACTTTCCCTGCGCATCCGCATCCCCGTAGCTGCTCTGCGAAAAATTTAAAAGTTTCTCACAGATTACCCAGGAACCACAGAAATAAAGAAAACAAAAACCATCTGTGTTCATCTGCGGAATCTGTGAGCCAAAAAAGAGCATCCCCCAAAAGAGTCTCTCACAGATTACACAGAAGCCACAGAAAAAGACGGAAAACCATCTGTGTTCATCTGCGTCATCTGTGAGCTATAAAAATCCGTGTCCATCTGTGCCATCTGTGAGCCATAAAAAGAGCTGTGTTCATCTGCGTCATCTGCGAGCCAAAAAAGAGGGTTCTCACAGAATACACAAAAAACCACAGAAAAGAACGGACAAGAAACCATCTGTGTGCATCTGCGTCATCTGCGAGCCAAAAAAGAGGGTTCTCACAGAATACACAAAAAACCACAGAAAAGAACGGACAAGAAACCATCTGTGTGCATCTGCGTCATCTGTGAGCTATAAAAATCCGTGTCCATCTGTGCCATCTGTGAGCCATAAAAAGAGCTGTGTTCATCTGTGACATCTGCGAGCCCAAAAAAGGCATCTCACAGAATACACAGAAACCACAGAAGGAATAGAGAAAAAAATCTGTGTTCATCTGCGTCATCTGTGAGCCATAAAGGAGTTTCTCACAGAATACACCTATTTTAACCATTTTCATCTGTCAAATAAATAGCAAAAACCATTTGTCGGCAATGAACAATTTTTATTAATTTTGTTTGTTTAAAATGAACAAAAAATGATTAATCAAGTTCTTACCGAGATATTACGCGATCAAAAAGAGTCTTTTAATCGGGACAGATCGCTGATAGACCGTGATGTGGTACTAGCACCCTACATAAAAACGGCCCAGGTTGTCGTAATCACCGGCGTAAGAAGATGCGGAAAGTCTTCCCTTTTGTATCTGATAAAACGCCAAATGAACCTGGAGGATTCCGATTATTGCTATGTAAACTTTGATGACGAACGGATTACAAAGTCAAAAGAGCGGCTTCAACAAATTTATCTGCTGCATGTAGAGGAGTATCGCAAAGAACCGGTTTTCTTTTTTGATGAGATCCAAAATGTTCCTCAGTGGGAACAATTTGTAAACAGAATGTA
The DNA here is from genome assembly GCA_044345355.1 of Flavobacteriales bacterium. GTDB lineage: Bacteria > Bacteroidota > Bacteroidia > CAIKAF01 > CAIKAF01 > JAKRSD01. Next base: position 10,564 of record JBIJBG010000006.1, on the reverse strand, counting down.
TGAAAAAGGACTTAAAATTTTTCTTACCGGGTCTAATGCAACACTCCTCAGTTCAGAGATTGCAAGCAGCCTCACAGGAAGAAACAAAACTCTTGAACTTTACCCTTTTTCCTTCAGGGAATATTTAAATTTTAGGAATGTAGAACACAAGAAGGGGGTCCAGACATCAAAAGAAAAAAGCCTGCTTAGGGGTTTGCTGAAGGACTACGCGGGCGAGGGGGGCTTTCCTTTAGTGGTTAAAGAGCGGGATTTAGACCTGATAAACCAGTATTTTCAGGATATTCTGTATCGTGACATCGTAGCCCGTTATCGCATAGTTCAGGTAAATGAGATAAAACAGCTGGCACTTTTTCTGATCTCGAATACGGGCAAACTGTTCTCGTATTCTACGTTGCAAAAGTTGGCAGGAATTAAGAGCACTCAGTCGGTAAAATCGTATGTGGATTATTTAGAAAATAGCTTTCTTTTTTATTTCCTGCGCAAATTTGATTATTCCGTAAAAAAACAAATGATGAATTCGCGCAAAGCGTATGTGGTTGATACCGGCCTTTGTCACAGACTTGGATTTTCATTCTCGGAGAATTCGGGAAGATTACTCGAAAACATCGTGTTGCTTCATTTGCTCAGAAATGGTAAAGAGGTGTACTACCACAAAATGAAAAAAGAATGTGACTTTGTGGTAAAAGAAGGGCTGAAAATAACGACAGCGATTCAGGTCTGCGATACGCTCCACATGGAAAATTACATAAGAGAATTTGACGGACTTGCTGATGCCATGGATAGTTACGGACTTAAAAAGGGTTTACTGATTACGAATTCAAACATGTTGAACGAAAAACAAATTCCTGATAATGTTGAAATAGTGAATGCGGCCGAATGGCTTCTCTCAAAATAACATGAACCCCATTTTAAGAAATCATTCGTGTTCATCTGCGGCATCTGCGAGCCAAAAAATGAGCATCCGAAAAAAGAGTCTCTCACAGATTACACAGAAGCCACAGAAAAGAACTGCCAAGAAACAATCTGTGTTCATCTGCGGCATCTGCGAGCCCAAAAAAGAGCATCCACCAAAAGAGTCTCTCACAGAATACACAGAAACGACAGAAAAAGAAAACAAATGTGATCTGTGTTCATCTGCGTCATCTGTGAGCCCAAAAAAACCAGTTTTCAAATCCGTATTTTAGCAAAAATTAAAACAAAACCCAATGGATGAAATTAACGAACTTTCTTTTAAAATTCGCGGAGCAATATTTGAAGTTCATAGTCATTTGGGCCCCGGGCTTTTGGAAAGTGTTTATGAAGCGGCATTAATGAATGAACTGCATCGTCGGGGGCTTTATTCAAAATCTCAGATAGGAGTGCCTGTTATTTATAAGGGAATAAATCTGGAGATGGGTTTCCGATTGGATATTTTGGTGGAAGACCAAATCATCATTGAGGTGAAATCGGTAGAAATGATTCATGATGTGCATAAAAAACAATTGCTCACGTATTTGAAATTATCGGATAAAAAGTTGGGGTTGTTGGTTAACTTTAATTCGGCGAGGCTGAAGGATAAAGAGTCGATTATTCGAATTATTAATGGATAAGTGCAGAAGAGTCTCTCACAGATTACACAGAATACCACAGAAATAAAGAAAATAAAAGATCTGTATACATCTGCGTCATCTGTGAGCCAAAAAAATAGTTTCTCACAGAATACACAAAAAACCAAAGAAGGAATAGAGAAAAAAAATTTGTGTTCATCTGCGGCATCTGCGAGCCATAAAAGAGAGTATCTCACAGATTACAAAGAATACCACAGAAATAAAGAAAATAAAAGATCTGTGTCCATCTGTGGCATCTGTGAGCCAAAAAAAGGTCTCTCACAGATTACACAGAAAACCACAGATATAAAGAAAATAAAAAATCTGTGTCCATCTGTGGCATCTGTGAGCCATAAAAATATCTGTGTCCATCTTTGCCATCTGTGAGAAATTTCTTCTTGAATTTGCATTTTTCCGAAAACCGAGTAAATTTGTTGCTCAATGATTGAAGCGCTCATCACGTCCAAAACCCGTATCCGTCTGCTGGTTAAGTTTTTTCTGAATCCGGCTACTACGGCCTATCTCAGGGAGCTGGCTGAAGAGTTCGGTGAAAGTACCAACGGTATCCGTGTAGAGCTGAACCGCATGGCCAAAGCGGGCATTTTGGAAACGCAGGCCAACGGCAAAACGGTTCTTTACCGTGCCCAAAAAACCCATCCTTTATTTGCTGAAATAAGCGGGCTGGTGGCCAAATACATGGGCATGGACAGGATTGTAGAGGACATAATCGGCAAATTGGGTAAACTGGATGCGGCATACCTTACGGGCGATTACGCCAAAGGGAGGGATTCGGGCATTGTGGATTTGGTGCTGGTGGGTGATGTGGATAAATCCTATCTGCTGAACCTGATTGAAAAAGCCGAGGCCATGATTGACCGGAAAATACGCTTCCTCGTGTTGGATCCCGGGGAGGATGCGGAGTTATTGCCCAGGACGGGAGCGCTGCTTATCTGGAAGGCCTGAAACGGCGCTTGATTATACAGCCTGCTCAACCCGCTTCCGGGACTGAGGAGGCGAAGCTGTAAAAACCAGTTAGAAACGGATCTGCATCTATCTGCGGCATCTGTGAGCCCAAAATACAAGCAATTCTCTCTCTTAAACTAAAAAGGAAATCCACATTAACAATCGCCATTCAATGAATACCCACGAACACTGGACAGAAGTCATCACCCCCAAGCGGTCTCTTTTTGATTTAAATCTCAAGGAAGTCTGGCGATACCGGGATCTCATAGCCCTCTTTGTGCGACGCGATTTTGTAGCTCAGTATAAACAAACCATTTTCGGACCGCTTTGGTTTTTTTTGGGCCCCCTGTTTACCATTTTCTCGTTTACGTTTGTATTTTCTGAAATAGCCAAAATCTCTACGGACGGACTTCCAGGGCCTTTATTTTACTTAGCGGGCACAACCTTGTGGAACTATTTCCAAAACTGTTTTAATGGTACGGCGGGCACGTTTGTAAGCAATGCCGGTATTTTTGGCAAAGTTTATTTCCCGCGCCTTGTGGTGCCCATTTCCGTGGTGATTTCCAATTTATTTAAGTTCTTTCTGCAGATGGCCATGTTTATGATTTTTTGGATTTATTATTTTTTAAAAGGACAGGTAACCATGCGCACGGAGTCTATTCTTTTTCCTCTTTTGGTGTTGCTTATGGCCTCAATAGGATTGGGAATGGGTATTATTTTTTCTTCATTGACCACCAAATACCGCGATTTAAATTATTTTATAGGTTTTGGTGTAACATTACTCATGTATATAACTCCTATTATTTATCCTGTATCCGCGATTCCTGAAACATATAAATCCTATTTATTTTTGAATCCGATTGCACCTATTATTGAGGCTTTCCGGTATGGTTTCACCGGGGCTGGAACTTTTTCTTGGGGCGGATTGGGATTCAGTGCTATGTTTGCCGGTTTGGTGCTTTTTTGGGGAATAATTCTTTTCAATCAGACTGAAAAGACCTTTATGGATACGGTTTAATAATTTAAAATGCGAAACAGTTAAAAAAAGACCCCATGAAGGCTTTGCAAATAGAAAATGTATCAAAACAATATCGATTGGGGGCAGTAGGTAGCGCTACCCTTCGTGAAGATTTTGCCCGATGGTGGTATAAAACTATGCAAAAAGAAGATCCTTTTCTTAAAAAGGGTGAAGTTAATGAACGTAACAAAAAAGGTAAATCTGACTATGTTTGGGCGCTAAATGAGGTCTGTTTTGAGGTAAGGCAAGGCGAAGTTTTGGGGATTATAGGGCGAAACGGAGCAGGAAAAAGCACTTTGTTGAAATTGCTTTCCAAGGTTACAGCCCCTACCACGGGTAGCATAAAATTAAATGGCCGCGTGGCATCTTTATTGGAAGTAGGAACAGGCTTTCATCCAGAACTTACAGGAAGGGAAAATATTTTTTTGAACGGGGCCATTTTAGGTATGCGGAGACAAGAAATAATATCCAAATTTGAGGAGATAGTCTCTTTTGCAGGAGTAGAGCGATATATAGACACCCCTGTCAAAAGATATTCTTCTGGAATGTACGTTCGCCTGGCTTTCGCTGTAGCGGCCCATCTAGATCCTGAAATACTAATAATTGATGAGGTTTTGGCTGTTGGAGATTCAGAATTTCAGAAAAAATGTGTTGAGCGCATGAGGAAGGCATCCGACGCGGAAGGGAAAACCATATTATTTGTAACCCACAATTTGGCATTACTCAAAAACCTCTGTTCTAGGTCTATCCTCCTTCAAAACGGACGCCTTGTTGATAATGGTCCCACAGAAGTAGTTATCATGAAATATTTTGATATTCTTTCTGAGGGAGTAAAGATTAATCAAATTGAAGGAAATGGAAAAGTGAGATTACAAAAAATGGATATACTTAACCATTTCGGAGAGAAATCAATAACACTATGCCTTGGGAAGGCTTGTACCTTTAAGTTAATTTATCAAGTTTATGAGCCTTTAGAAAACGTTTCGATAGCTCTTGCATTTAATGACAGGGAGGATAATCGACGCATTTCTTATTGGTCTGAATTTCAACATAAGTTGGTTTCCCTTCCCATGGGTTTGGTTGAAGTGGTTTTTGAAATTCCTTCTATGAAAATGATTCCAGGAGACTATACGATTGTTACATATTGCGCCTCAAAGGGCATTGTTTTTGAGGAATTCAAAGGAGCACAAAACATAATTGTTGTACCTGATGAGATTGTTTCAGGATTTGCAGTTCCTTCCCGTAATCAAGGGCTTTTTATTGATGATTTTACGCTAACTATCCACCACAAATGATGGGTTCTTTTGATCTACATTTAGTTGATTTTCTTTTACATCGGTTAACAATTTACCGTCATAAAAGAAGTCTTAAGCCAGAGCACTTTAAAGCTTGGAAAGACCGGTACGAATTTGAATTGATTTTCGGCAAGAAGGAAACGGCCATTCATCTCCTTAGTCAGGGGCTGCGCATGCACTTTTTTAAATCTAACAAGCTCTGCTTTGAAATATTTAAAGGGTTTGAAGAAGACGAGATTGATTTTTTAAACCGTTTTCTTAAGCCAGGCGATGTTTTTGTAGACGTGGGAGCCAATATGGGTTTGTTTTCTCTTTATGCCTCCCAAAAGGTGAAGCCCGGAGGCCGGGTATTTGCTTTTGAACCATCTTCCATTACCGCTTCACGATTGAACGACAACCTACAGCTTAATAAAATAGAAAATGTACAAATCATAAAAGAAGGGCTTTCCGATAAACCTGGTCAGCTAGAACTGATTATGGCTGAGGAAGGGTACGATGCTTTCAATTCTTTTGCCAAGCCTTCCATGGGTGGAATTGCCTCATCCGAAAAAGTTCCTGTTACCACCTTTGATGATTTTATGCACAAAAACAGCCTCAGCCCTGCCGACCTGAAATTGGTGAAAGTAGATGTGGAAGGCTGGGAATATCTCGTTTTCAAGGGTGGCGAAAAAACCTTTTCACACCCGGACGCCCCTGTTATGCTGGTAGAATTTACCGAGCAAAATGCCCAAAATGCAAAATATTCCTGTGCTATGATTTCTCAGTTATTGCACTCATTCGGATATCAACTTTTTATCTACGATAAGAAGAGCCGCGCCCTTACCCGCGAACTTGAGGGGAAAGCTTACGAGTATCAAAATTTGGTTGCCGCCAAACAGGTGCAACGTCTTTCTGGGTTTTCAATAAAATGATTTCATGAGTTCAGCACCTTTTCGCCTGCCGGCTAAAATCAGTGATGAAGGAAATCTTCGGGAAGAAGAGTATTCGTTTTCTTATGAAAATCATATCCCTTGGCCCCGTATTACCCTTGTTACTCCTTCTTTTAATCAGGGACAGTTTATAGAAACCACCATCCGCAGCATTCTGCTTCAGGGTTATCCTAATCTGCAGTACATTATTGTTGACGGGGGCAGTACAGACAGCACCCTCGAGGTCATCCGGCATTATGAGCCGCATATTTCGTATTGGATATCAGAAAAAGACCGTGGGCAAAGTCATGCCATCAACAAAGGGATTGCGTTGACTAATGGGGAAATATTCAACTGGATTAACTCGGACGACTGGCTGGAGCCCGGCGCTTTAAAACAGGTAGCCCTGCTTTTTATGGAGCAGGGGGCACAAGCAGTAGCCACGCGATGCAACATCATTAAGTGCGGAACTCTGGCCTGGGTGAACGGACCCTCTCTGAAAGCAGAAGATTTCATAGACAGCGCCTTAGTTACGGGGCTTAATCAGCAAGGTCTGTATTTTCAGACGGCATGTATTCGCCGGCTTAAAGGGGTAGACGAAACCTTTGATTATTCCATGGATCTTGATTTATGGGTGCGGTTTTTACTTACATTCGGGCAGGACAAATTCGTTACCTCGGACTATATTACTTCGGACTTCCGCCTCCATGATACTTCTAAATCTGAGGTGGAAGGCTGGGGTCCTGGTTCGGCATCTGACAGGGAAACCAAAGCCATGCGCATGCGCATAGCGGGTCTGCTCAAGAATCCGAGAACGCTCGACACATTGCGGTATCTTTATCCTGATTTTAGGCCCGATATAGTTCATCTTCCTCCGCACTCTCCCATAGACGTTAAGGTAGTAGGCCGTTGGATTAACCGACATTTGTTTCTCCTGGCCCGCAGGGCATTTTATGCGGAAGATTTTGAGGCCGCAAAAAAAATAACACAGGGAATAGACACCGCATTCCTTCCCCCTGCGCAGGCCAAGGACACGAAAGCTTTCCATAAATATTCCCGGCTTTATTCATCAATTGCCGGCCCGCTGATAAAAAAAATACTTTCTCATAACACGCCGGCATGACGCAAACCATAACAGTAACCAAGCCGTACTTGCCCGATCGCGAAAAATACTTGGACAGGGTGTCTGGTATTTTTGAGCGACGCTGGCTCACCAACCATGGGCCACTCGTAACTGAACTGGAGGAAAAAATTTATGAATACACCGGTGTGCCCGGCTGGTTTTTAAGCAACGGAACCATTGCCCTGCAAATTGCCATCAAAGCTTTGGAGCTCAAAGCCGAAATCATCACCACGCCTTTTTCTTACGTGGCCACCACCAATGCCATACTCTGGGAAAATTGTACCCCTGTTTTTGCCGATATCGATCCGCATACGTGCAACATATCACCCCAAAGCATTGAAAGCCTCATCACAGATAAAACTTCAGCCATTCTGGCTACCCATGTGTATGGTATTCCCTGCGACACGGAGGCTATTCATGAGATTGCCGGAAAACACAATCTGCGAGTAATTTACGACGGGGCTCATGCTTTCGGGTGCCGTTATAAAGGAAAAGCACTTTTTTCCTACGGCGATATCTGCACAGCCAGTTATCATGCGACCAAATTGTTTCATACTTCCGAAGGCGGAGGAGTGTTCACCACGAATCAGGATTTGCTGAAACGTATGCGCTACCTGCGCAATTTTGGGCATGAGGGTCCCGAACAGTTTGTATTGCCCGGGGTGAACGGAAAAAATTCCGAGTTTCATGCCGCCATGGGATTGTGTGTATTACCTGATGTTCCGCAAATCATTACCCGCCGAAAACACCTTTCTGAGCGCTATAAGGAGCGTCTTATGAATAGCCCGGTTCGCTTTCCGGATATCCCGGGAGAAACGGAATATAACTATGCCTATTTTCCCGTGATTTTTTCATCGGAAAAAGACTTGCTGAAAACACAGGCATTTTTAGAATCAAACCAGGTCGGTACCAGGCGGTATTTTTATCCTTCACTTAACAGACTCGATTATCTTTCGCGGATTGATGAATGCCCTGTTGCCGAAGACATCAGTAAACGGGTGCTTTGCTTACCCCTTTATCCGGATTTGACTTTTGAGGAGATAGATTTTATAACCGGTTTGATAACCCGTTGTTTTTAAGCATAATGAAATTCCTTTTAAGTCCAATGTTATTTAAATGAGTTCTTTTTCCCGAATATTAGTCCTTACGGATAATTCAGACATGTTGGCCGCCTTTAAGGAATTGGTGGCTCCATGGCTCCAAGGACGCTCTGTTTCCTATGCCTTCAGTCCTAAAAATCCCAACCCGGATGATTTTCTGTCAGCCGGCTGTTTCATGCTCAATATCAAAGAAACCTGGGAAACTTGTGCCCTGAATTACGATTTAATTTTTTCCATTCACTGCAAACAGATTTTTCCTGCCGAACTGGTGAACCGGGTTACCTGCATCAATCTGCATCCCGGTTACAATCCGCACAACCGGGGTTGGTTTCCGCAGGCTTTTTGCCTCATGGACGGGCAGCCCGCGGGAGCTACGCTCCATGTTATGGAGCCCGAGGTAGACAGAGGACCTGTAATTGACCGCATTCAAGTCGTTTTAGAGTCATGGGACACCTCATTGACGGCCTATGAAAAAATTCAGGAAGCAGAAAAAGAGTTGCTCCGCCTTCATCTTCCCGCTATTTTGGAAGGAGTATATTCAGTTACAGAATCCGAAGAAGGAAACTACAACGGAATAGCCGACTACCGGGCATTGTGCAGAATAGACTTGGAAGAAAGGGGTACTTTTGGGGATTTTTTAAACCGCATGCGAGCACTAACCCATCAGCCGTATCAAAATGCCTATTTCATAACTCCCGAAGGCCGTAAAGTATTTGTATCCGTTCAGCTTACACCCGATGAATGACAAGCCCGACATCAGCGTAGCCATTATCAGCTACCGGCACGAAAAGTTTGTTCGTCAGACATTGGATGGTGTAGCCATGCAGCAGTTTTCGGGCACGATGGAAATCGTGATTGGGGATGATCTTTCGCCCGATGGCACACGGGCTATTTTGGAAGAGTTTGCTGCGGACTACCCTAACGTGAAACTCCTTTTTCATCCCCGTAATTTGGGCATGGTGGGTAATTGGATTTCCGTGTTGGATGCCTGTACCGGGCGTTATGTAGCCGTGTGCGAAGGCGATGATTTCTGGACCGACCCGCTTAAGCTGCAGCGGCAGTTTGATTTTATGGAGTATAACCCCGAATACAGCATGTGTTGGCATCCGGTGGAGGTGCTGTCCGAAGGGGTGGAAAGACCCCATCCTTACGCAGAAAGTAAGGAAGTATCTGACATACATGACATTATCCTGAATCATTTTATACCTACCTGCAGCCTGATGTTCCGTAACGGCCTTATTCCCGAATGGCCCGAATGGATTTTTAAGGCGATGAGTTTTGATATTGGCATTCAGTTGTTAATCGCTATTCATGGAAAAGTAAAACGTTTGGATTTTCTCATGGCATCTTATCGTCAACATCCAGAAGGAATTTCAAAAACACCCGAATTTATGAATCATGGAACATTGCGTCTTCTTTTTATTTTAAAAAAGTTCAATTTGTATACCAAGGGTGCCTATAATCATTCAGTCAGAAAAAAAATTTCCGAGGCGAGCGCCCTTCAATTAAAAATTTTGAATAGTAAAGGTCTTAAGGATTATAAAATGATAGTTTTATTTTTTTCATATAGACTCTATGGAGTTAGAGCAAATAATTTCAAAAAGGTAAGAAATGAAGCCTATATTTATCTTATACCCAAGCTTTATTACTATTTTAAAAATATTACTAGATGTTGAGATGGCTTTTAATAAAATTTAATGAATTTGGGTTGCGTCTTTTGAGCAAGGTTAATTTATTTAAACCATTGGTAGAACAGAGCTGTCAAAACAGAGTAATTTATGATTTAAGAAAAGAATTTCTTTTTTCTAAAATTCATTTAAGTAATTTTATTTTTTTAGGAGAAGGAAATAAAATATATCTTGAGAAAAACAGCTCAATCGGTCCTTTTAATGTAATATTTGTCGCAGGGAAAACCAGTCAAAAAGTACCTTCTGAATTCCGTCTAGGGGTAAATTCGTCTATAGGAGAGCAAAACAATATAAGAGCAGGGGGTGGATCAATAATAATAGGTAAAAACTGTCTTATTTCTCAGCAAGTTAGTTTAATTGCTTCTGATCATGGAATAAAAAAAGGTTTCTTGATTTCTGAACAAGAGTGGATTTCAAAAGGTGATATTGTTATAGAAGATGATGTTTGGATAGGATGTTCTTGTCAGATTCTTGCAGGTGTTCGAGTCGGGAAAGGAGCAGTTATTGCAGCTGGCAGTTTAGTGATTAAAGATGTTCCTCCTTATGCTGTTGTTGGAGGAGTTCCTGCAAAGGTTATCAAATTTAGGGAGTAGCAATTTTATTACATTTTATAAAAAAAGTGGTATTTGTTTTATCTTTTCTCAGATGTTTCAGCAATTTGAGAGTACAAAAATTTTAATAATAGGCGGAAACGGTTTTCTGGGAAGTCACGTGACCGACCTGCTTTTACAGGAGGATTGCAGGGTTTCGGTATTGGATCCTTTCCCTGAGCGATTTCGAAAACCGAATACGCACATCCGCTATTTTACAGGGCACCTGACAGACCATAAACTCCTCGACCAGGCTCTTGAGGGGACGGATGTTGTCATACATTTACTTTCAT
>JBIJBG010000032.1:0-13802 GCA_044345355.1 Flavobacteriales bacterium | reverse complement strand
ATCGGTAATCCAAACCCGCTAAGGAAGAGGATAACTGAGCCGTATTACCGGGGAATATCGTGGTGTCTCCGGTAAGAATATCGGGAATAAAAGGCGTGCCATCCTGAAATACGCCGACAAACTCGGAGTATATGTAGGGAAGGCCGTTAACCACAAGGGTAACGGTATGTCGTCCCGGGGTGGTATAGTGCACGGTAGCGGTAGGCCCTGTGGCTATCAGCGGCACAGTTCCACCGTCAAAAAACCATTGGATAAAGCCAAACGCATTCGTGGAAAAAGTAAACTCTGAATAAGTACAACCCAATCCGCATACCACCACCTGAGGTTCTGCCGGACCGGCAAAAGAAGCCTGTTGGATGGGCTCACCCGTGGGGTCTTCCCAGATGGCAAAGCTGACCCCGGAATTTCCGTTGCCGCCTTTTCCGCCGTTGCCGCCGTTTCCGCCTTTTCCGCCGGGGCCTCCGCGTCCCATATCACAACCGGAACGGTTTCCTCCGGGACCGCCGTTTCCGCCGTTTCCTCCAAGACCGCCCACCTGTCCGCCCTGAGCACCCTGACCCGGAAGACCTGATTCTACATAGGTATCAATTAGTTTGCCATTCAGCCCGTTATTCCATACAAAAATTCCGAAGGAGCCACCACCTCCGCCACCGCCCGTGGCGCCTATTCCACCCTGTCCGCCTTCACCACCGCCTGCACCGCCGGGGCCATCATCATTTTGATTACCAAATAAACAGATCAGACCGCTTTGGGAACCTCCTCCTCCTCCTCCGCCGCCGCCTCGTCCATTTCCACCCGGTTGTCCGTTTTGACCTATTGCCGGTTGAAAAAAACCTGCAGCAAATCCGGCCACTCCGTCAACCCCATCTGCACCATTGGTTCCATTGGCGCCGGGCTGTCCGGGTTGGCCTTGGGCCGCAGGCCCGTTACCATCGCAACCGAAAGAAGCTATACTACAAACTACAGAACCCCCACCACCACCGGCTCCTCCGGGTCCTTGACCTGCCTGTCCGGCAGTTCCGTTGGAACTTCCGGGACAACTGTTATTACATGCCCTTTGTCCGCCATTACCGCCATTGCCTCCGGCAAAACTTCCGGGATAGGAACCGGATCCTCCTGCTCCTCCTTGTCGTCCTGCAGCGCTGCCACAATTTTCGCAACCGTTACCGCCGTTTACTCCGGCAGCGCCATTAATTCCCTGATTGCCATTTGCTCCGGGCTGTCCATCAGAAGCATTACCTGCTTTTGCCTTACAGCGTACGATGGAATAATCAGAACAACCGCTCAAATAAATACCATAGGTAGTTACGCCGTTACCTACCGCATTTTCGGTCTCAATTTCCACATCGAAAATGTAGAAATTAGTAATGTTTACACACGAAATAGCCACAAGCCGGTTCGGGTTTGTGGTGATGTTTTGGTTCGTTCGGATGATTTTGGAACTAAGTGAAGAATTTTTGCACCAGGTTACCGGGTCATAACCTCCTTCCAAAGTCAGATCACTCGTCATATTGATGGTATTGTCCAGTTGATATAAACCGGAAGCCAAACGGATCTGCTTGCCCGGACCTGCGTTGGCTGCTGCAAAATTTATACTTGCCGGACTTGCCTGTGTTCCCGTTCCGTTTCCACCTGGAGTAACATAGATAATATTAGGCTGCTGGGCCCATAACTCAGGAAGAGCAGAGAAAAAAACAATGAAGCAAATGGAAATGAATCTGATCATACCCGAAATTTATTGTGCAATGAGTTTGAAAATTTGTCCGTCTACCTGAAGAATGTACACACCGGAGGCCAAGCGGTAAGAGGGACTGATTAACATATCTGTTCCAGCATAATTCCACTTCTGAATCAGAATCTGTTTTCCGGAAACATCTTGTAAACTGATTTCGCCCGGCACCTGAGAAGTTCTGATATAAAATAATTCCGCGAAAGGATTTGGAAAAACGGCTATATTATTTTCCGAAGTATGTTCATCAACCCCAACATGAACCTGAGCGAATCCATTTTTCACTGTGGTATCGGCGCAGCCGTAATTGTTTGTCACCACCAAAGTGACTGTATAGTTTCCGTTAGCGGCATACACGTGAGTCGGGTTTTGAATAACGGATGTATTGGCCGAACCCGACGCCGGATCCCCGAAATTCCAGTTCCAGCTCCAGGCATCTACCGAATTATCCGTAAAATAAACCGTTTGACCGGCCTCCCCTACCACCTGGGGGAATGCAGAAAAATTAGCTACCGGGGTGGGGAAAACGGCAATTTGGGATGTGACTGAAGCAGACAGATTGCCGACTTGGCTGAAACCGTTTAACGTGACATCATAAATTCCGGGAGATGTGTACACATGCACCGGATTGGCCAGATTGGATGTGGTACCATCTCCAAAATCCCAAAGATATGTAATCGCATTTACGCTTTCATTGACAAATGATACAGGAAGCGGGGCGCATCCGTTGAAGGTACCGCCCGTATTGAAATTAACCGATAGAAAATTTTCCACGAGAACAGCTAAATTACATACTCCAGTACAACCGTTGGCATCGGTCACATCAACCTGAACATTATACGAGCCGGCAATAGGATAAACCGTGGCCACCGTATCACCGGAACCGAATGAATTATTTCCAAAATTCCAGACATAAGTAAAAGGAGCCAGGCCACCTGAAACCACGGCAGCATCAAAGAAACTGGGCTCATTGGCGAATCCGGCCACGGAAGAACAGGATATGACAGGCGTTTCAATCACGTTAATAGAAATGATATTAGACAAAGCAGTTAAACCGGTGGAACATCCTAAATCGGAAGTAACCTGGCAGGAAACCTGATCTCCCTGTGATGGTGAATTTAAAACCAGGGTAGAAGTTCCCGACCCCACCGGATTCCCGTTTAAAAACCACTGATAGCCCGGTTGATTGTCCACATTGGCGGCCGTTGCCGTAAATATCACATTAGCCCCCTGACACACATTAAACCCGTTGTTTTCAATGATAGACTGAATGGCTATAGATGGCTGTATCAATCCGTCGATAAACACCTCAAAGGAATCCCTGAAGGAGCGCCCACAGCAATTATCTACCGTTTGGAGATACACCTGATACGTTCCCGGTTCGGAAAAAGTAAATGAAATTTGCTGATTCGCGGGGCCGATGATGGTTTGATTCACTCCAGAAGATCCGCCCACAATCTGCCATTCATAGCTGTCAGCAGAAATGGACGAGGAAAACGTTCCCGTGGCACCGACACACAACACGGAATCGGTGGAAAGGACCTGTGGAATCGGAGGTGCCGACCCATTTATTATATTCAGAAATTCGGTGTAGGTATAAGCAATTCCGTTCCATACCATGGTAAATGTCTTTTCACCCGTGGCTGTGTAATAGGCAGTGGCTGTTTGCCCAAAAAGGGTGGCCGGTTGGGAAGCGGCACCGAAAAACCATTGTATGGTTCCTGTTTGACTTGTGCTGAAATTGACGGGAGCGTTTATACATCCGGAATACTCCACGGTTACCACGGGTTGTTGCAGATTATTGATATTTTGAATGGAAAGGGGAGTGCCGTTTTGGTAGAGGGCCATGGTAACTCCGTCAGAACCGAGCCCGCCTTTTCCACCGTTTCCGCCATTCCCACCGTTTCCGCCGTTACCGCCAGCACCTATGTCGCAGTTGAGTTGTCCACCACCTGCTCCGCCTAAACCGCCCAAACCTCCTGCTCCGCCCAAACCTCCGTTTCCTCCCAGCCCAAACTGTCCTGCCTGAAAATAACAATCTTTAATGATACCTCCCGCGCCATTATTCCATACAAAAAGTCCAAAAGAACCGCCGCCGCCGCCGCCGCCAAAACCGCCCGTTCCGGCTTGTCCACCCTCGCCTCCTCCTCCGCCGCCTGCTCCTGTGCCGTTAGAATTAATTTCTCCGGTGATGCCAGGAATGGCAGGAATTACGACAACATAACCTTGAGATCCACCGCCGCCGCCACCGCCGCCGCCAAAACCATTTGTACCCGGAGTTCCGTTTGTACCTGCAACGGGTTGAAACCAACCGCCGGTAAAAGACGCCACTCCATCAGCTCCCGGAGTGCCTGATGTACCAGGCGTGCCCGCTGTCCCGGAAGTACCATCGTTCATGGTAGTTCTGGCACAGGCCGATAATGAAATAATGCGATCATCCACACCAACCCCTCCAAGCCCAGGCAGTCCGCCTCCAGAACCGGGCGCGGGATTTCCGGCTGTTCCCGGAGGGGCAGACCCTCCGATTGGAAAAGAATAAGTTCCACGAGGGCCGCCATCTCCACCGGCACCGCCGGGATTGCTCCCTGGAAAAGAACCTGAACCGGGAGCGCCTCCCAAATTACAACAGGGGCCATCCTCGTCGCCATTTAGCCCAGGAACACCGGGAGCTCCCGCAACTCCATTGTCTCCTGAAAGACCGGATAAGCCGCCCGTGGCCGTACCCGCCTGAATGCGAACACGAACCAACTCGTAAGCAGAACAGTTACTGAGGTAAATACCATAAGTAGAAATACCCGTGCCCACGGCATTGGCTGTTTTCACGGTAATATCATGCAATTCAAAATTAGTTATCCCATTCCCTTGAAGAGCCACTAAACGTAAAGGATTCGGCTCTACATTCGTAAAATCCCGGAAAATAATGGATTCAGAACCGTTGGTTTTTTTCCATTGAGTATTAAAGCCTCCGTATATTCTTACATTCGAAACTAAATTGACCGGGTTTGAAATATTATAGGTTCCGGCGCGCATGTACAACACATTAGCCGTTCCATTCACCAGAGAAAGACCGTAGGTTAGACTGGCCGGATTTTGTCGGGTACCCGCCCCACTTGAAGATGCACCGCCGGGTGTTACATAAATAACATTACAATCCTGAGCTTTACCGGAACTGTAAAATCCACCTGAAACAGCACATATAAGAAAAATCAGA
This sequence comes from Flavobacteriales bacterium, assembly GCA_044345355.1. Lineage (GTDB taxonomy): Bacteria > Bacteroidota > Bacteroidia > CAIKAF01 > CAIKAF01 > JAKRSD01. The sequence continues at coordinate 8,862 of JBIJBG010000032.1, read as the reverse complement.
CGGTACAAATGATTCATGAGTATTGAATAACTTAACCGACAATTTTACGAATTTTTTACCAAATCTTTGCAAAATAAAAAAGAACTGCTCCATTTTGGGTTTTATTGAGATCAGAAATAAGCACTATCGGGTCGGCATCCACCTAGAAAAGGGGCTTGCAGAGCCTGTTCGGCTTACAAAGTCAGTGCGCGAAAAATCAGGAGAACATGAGCTGATGAAACACCTTTTCCCTCCTGATGGAAAATCATGGAGTTACTTAGAATCCGGAAAACCATTTTTACCGCAATCTGAGCTTGATTTATCATTCAGCCACTCCGAGAACATAACGGCTTGTCAGCTGTCCTCCTCAATTTCCTGCGGAATTGATATTCAGCATTACCGGGAAAAAATGCTTCGGGTAAAAGAAAAGTTTCTGAATTCCGAAGAGATTCCGTTTGTGGAAAGTCTGTCCGAAAAAGAACAAATCTCAATGCTTACCGCGATGTGGAGTGCCAAAGAAGTACTGTACAAAATGTATGGGAAAGGCTTTATCGACTATCTGAATACGTTTACCATACTTCCGTTTCGGCGATCAGACCCTATAATGGTCGCCAACGCCGATTTCGGCGACGGCCAACGTGAATTTTATCTGCGTTTATTTTTTGAAGAATCCTATGTACTGGTTTTCCATCATGGAATTCCTAATTTAGATCCCGATGATATCATCCGTTTACCCCCTATTTGAGCAAGCCCGGGCTGAAGGGCGAAAATTGCTTATCCCGCTGGCTGACCCCGACAAAACATTTGGGGAAAAAGCACGGCAACTTGGTTTACTGGCTCAAAAAGCCAATCTTCCTTTAATTCTGGTGGGAGGAAGTTTAATTACCCATGGTACGGCCGAAGAAACCATACGGGAGATAAAAACTGAATTCAAGGGAAAGATAATTCTCTTTCCGGGACATTCCATTCAGGTGTCTGCCTCTGCCGACGGGATTTTGCTTCTTTCCCTTATTTCAGGTCGAAACGCCGATTTTTTAATCGGGCAACATGTGGTTGCCGCACCCGCGCTCGCTAAATCAAAAATGGAAATCATTCCCACGGGCTATCTTCTTATTCAGGGTGGAAATGATTCTTCGGCTGCGTACATAACACAAACGGCACCCATACCGGCCGACAAACCCGATATTGCCGCGTGTACCGCGCTGGCCGGGCAGATGCTGGGCCTTCGATGCATTTATCTTGAAGCCGGCTCCGGAGCCCTTTTACCCGTTTCGGTGAACATGATTCAAAAGGTAAAAAGCACCATTCAAACTCCCTTAATTGTAGGAGGGGGAATACGCACTAAAGAAGATGTGACCAAGGTATGGAATGCAGGTGCGGATGCCGTGGTGGTGGGCAATCTGCTCGAAAAAGAACCCGAACTGCTCCTAAACTTAGCCGCAGACCACACAAATTCAATGGATGGATTGGAATAATGTAGCCGAATGGACGGCGGTCTGTTGTGGACTGCTTTTTTTGGCATTCACCATTCGGGAAAATCGAATCGGTTGGCTATTCGGAGGAATCAGCACGGCCATTTTTGCTTTCATCCTATTCCAGGCAAAATTGTTTGCCGATTCAGGATTGAATATTTTTTACACCCTTATGGCCGTAAAAGGTTGGTACGACTGGGGAAAAACGGAAAAAGCAACATCGGTTTCACGCATTTCTTCAAAAGAAGGCCTATGGCTGATTTTTCTTATCCCCTTCTTCTCGCTGATGTTGGGAGCCCTTTTAAGCCGATTTACGGAAGCTGATTTCCCATTCGCCGATTCATTCATTGCCGCAACGGCAATTGCGGCAACCCGGTTATCCATCCGTAAAAAATTGGAAAATTGGCCGATCTGGATTATTTCAAACGGCGTGGCTATTTTTGTCTTTATTCATAAAAACCTATTGTTGACGGCCATCCTCACCTCTGTTTATTTTATTTTGGCTGTCGTGGGATGGAGGACCTGGTACATAAAATGGAAAAAAGACGCCTGAAAATAGCTGTCACGGGGCCGGAGAGTACGGGAAAAACAACCCTTGCCGAAATGCTCGCCAAAGAATTCGGAGCCTCTTTAGTACCCGAATATGCCCGTGAATTTCTTAAAGGACGTAAACCCCCTTACACCTTGAGCGATTTGGAGCAGATTGCCCAAGGCCAAAAAGAAAGGGAACAGAAAGAATTAGCCGAAAGTAAGGGATTATTGATTTCCGATTCAGAGATGACCGTTTTGAAAATATGGAGTGAGCATGCCTTCGGTTATTGCCTTCCGATTATTGAAAGGTTTTGGATGGAACAAGAATATGATCTCTATTTGCTCATGAATACTGACATTCCCTGGGAGCCTGACCCGCTTAGGGAACATCCCCATCTTCGCGAACATTTATTTACCACATTCAAAAAATACCTGGATGAAATGCATATTCATTACATCATCATTTCAGGCGAAGGAAACCAGCGAACAGAGCAGGCAAGGAACGCGATACTGAATCTTATAAATTTGGCATAAAAAAAGGAGACACGCATGTCCCCTTTCCCTTTAAATATGTTTTTTTTGAATTACTTCCAGTTTCCGTTTGTTGTGGGCTCCACCATACTGCCTACGCGGATGGAGGAATCTGGAACGGGTTTCTTATATTTTTGCCCAAGTTCTCCCAAAAACAAATTGAACTGGGCTGAAGCTTCAAATACAGGAGGACGATAATCAGAACCTTCCTCCCCCAGAATACCGGCGGAAAGGGCAAACACCTGACCATTGCCGAAAGGTATGTATTTTAGGGAATCCACGGGATAATTTTCCGGCTTAAAACCATTACCCAACACGGGGACTAAGAGCGTATCCCGGCGAACCTGCCCGGTGGCAACGGCCAAAGAATCTTCTTCGTTACCCACCTTTTTAATGATACGCATTGTACCGGATTTAACAAAAACAATGAGCGAATCAAAATTGTCGGAAAATTGTCCTTTTTCATTTTTGTAGGTTACTTGTGCCTCACGGATTTTTTCCAAACGCTCCCTCACCTGATTGTATCTGTAATCAGTAAGATTTTTGTAATCGATATCGTCCTGAATTACGGCATAATTTTGATAGGCGAGAAAACCGGCTACCGGAATGAGCACATACCCGAGAATAGAAGCCATCTTCCCTTTCAAAATTTCGGCGCTGGCCAAAATCATGATTACAGAGGATGCCAACAACAGGAAAGCGGATAAAAGAAAAACTCCTGATTGAACCTTGCCCGGCTTTAAGCCGATAATTAACAGAATTAGACTCACCACCAATAAAATGATGGGAAACAGATACCTGGATAAAAAAAGTTTGATGTTCATTGTATTTTACTATTTCGAACGGCGGTCAAAGTTAAAAACATATTCAATCCATCAAAACTCAACCAGATTTTTTTATCATTCAAATAAACAATAGAACCAATTCCCTTTTTATTTTTGCATATCACCGATGCCTATTTAAAACATGTTTACCCAGGGACAGATTTATTTTGCGCTTTTTTTCATCGTAACTTTTACGTTGGTTCTGATTATAGCCTACTTAAGAGACAGACACGTCCAAAAAAAACACTATCGCGGAGTTTTTTTCATTCTTTTGGCCGTATTGATTTTTTTAGCCCTATTCATTCTCACAAAACGATATCTTTTGGGAGTTTAGCCAAAAGTGCCCTGATTTCAGCGGTAATCATCGCCGTAGCTCCCCACACGATTTGGCTGCCAAAACAAAAACAGGGATAATTTTTCATCGAGCCATAAACTGTTTTAAAGTCCGAAACCATAACCGATTCCGACGACATCACCCGTTTTACGGGAATTTCAATAATATAATCCACCTCCCCGGCCTCGGGTACATACTCCAGACGATCCGCGGTAAATGCCAAAAATGGCTCAACCCAAAAATGACTGGGTGGAATATACACAGGAGATAAACTCCCGATTATCCGAAGCGATTTGACGGGTACGCCTATTTCCTCAAAGGTTTCCCTTATGGCTGCATCGCGCAGACCAAAGTCGCCGGGTTCCGCCTTTCCCCCGGGAAAAGCAATCTGTCCGCCATGAGTACCATTATAATCGGCCCGCTTGATAAAAATCAGCCTGAACTGTCCGCCCGCAACTTGGCGGATAATGGCTAAAACAGCAGCCCGCCGTGGTGGGTCAGATTCGCCGAGCCTGGCTACGGCCGCCTCCGTTCTGCCTGGCGGAACCATAAGCGATTGTGCCTCCCAACCGGGCAAACCGCGCTCAAACAATTGCTCAAGACATTCTACAAAAAGATTCATCCAAATCAGGGCGTACGGATAATTTTTGCCCCGATGGCATTCAATCGTCCGTCGATGTTCTGGTATCCGCGATCTATCTGATCAATGTTATTAATGACACTTTTCCCTTCCGCGCTCATGGCGGCTATGAGCAGGGATACTCCGGCACGAATATCGGGAGAGCTCATGGTTATGCCCCTCAGCGGATATTTGCGGTCTAAGCCGATTACGGTTGCCCTATGCGGATCACACAAAATGATTTGGGCACCCATATCAATCAACTTATCGACGAAAAACAAACGGCTTTCAAACATTTTCTGATGGATGAGTACACTTCCTTTGGCCTGCGTGGCTACTACCAGCATGATGCTCATAAGATCGGGCGTAAAGCCGGGCCATGGAGCGTCATAAATGGTAAGAATAGACCCGTCTATAAATGTATCAATGGTATAATTCGATTGTTCGGGAATAAAAATATCGTCCCCTATACGCTCCGTATGAATGCCCATGCGCGAGAACATTTTGGGAATGATTCCCAGATTTTCATAACTGACGTTTTTAATGGTTATTTCAGACTGCGTCATGGCGGCAAGCCCGATAAAAGAGCCAATCTCGATCATGTCAGGCAAAATACGGTGAGTACAGCCACCCATTTCAGCCACCCCTTCAATTATCAACAAATTAGATCCTACTCCGCTGATTTTAGCGCCCATGGCATTCAGCATTTTACACAATTGCTGCACATAAGGCTCACAAGCGGCATTGTACAAAGTGGTAGTACCCGCAGCCATCACGGCAGCCATCACCACATTGGCCGTTCCGGTAACTGAAATTTCATCCATGTGGATGTATGTGCCTTTAAGGGTTTTGGCCTTAACCGAAAATGACTCCGACTCAATATCGTATTCAAATTCGGCACCCAGGTCTTTAAATCCCAAAAAATGGGCATCCAGCCGGCGACGGCCGATTTTATCGCCCCCGGGCTTAGGTATAAACCCTCTACCAAAACGCGCCAAAAGAGGACCGAGTAACATTACGGAGCCTCTCAATTTACTTGCTTTATCAATAAAATTCTTACTGAAGATGTAATCCGGATTGATGGCATCTGCTTTGAACTCAAATGTGGAAGAATCCACTTTACGGATTTTCACTCCCATATCACCGAGAATCTCGATGAGTTTATTCACATCAATGATATCAGGCACATTCTGCATAACTACGGTTTCGGTAGTGAGCAAAACGGCACTGAGTACCTGCAAAGCCTCGTTTTTTGCGCCCTGGGGAGTAAGCTCTCCTTTCAGGTGTTGTCCGCCTTCAATGATAAAAGAACCCATTCAGTTAAATTTATTTGCTAATTACGTGAGAAGAAATTTGCACTTTGACATAAATCTTTATCAAGTTTTCACCTCACAGTGTTTATATGTTTAAAAGCATACGCTGACTTAAGGAAATAAAAAACAGATTAAGCATCCGTCCAAATCGAAATATTGGCTACTTTTAATGATTAGATAAACAGATAAAACCATGGTAAATCCAAAGATGCCCTGAAAAAAAAGATAAAATTTGGAAGTAAAAAGAAAATAATGCAACTTTGCAGCCCCTTAAAAACAAGGGACTTAAAAATTACAAAAAAATGTCGGTAAAATTAAGATTACAGAGACATGGCAGAAAGAAAAGACCTTTCTACCATATTGTCGCAGCAGACTCTCGATCTCCACGTGATGGAAGGTTCATCGAGCGAGTAGGTACTTACAACCCGATCGTAGAACCGGCAGCCATTATCGTAGACATTGAAAAAGCCGTAAAATGGCTTCAGGTAGGAGCAACTCCTACCGATAAAGTAAGAGGTTTATTCTCCCAGGAGGGCGTCCTGTTCAAAAATCACCTTCAGACGGGGGTGAATAAAGGAGCCATTACTCAGGAACAGGCTGACGAAAAATTTGCTGCCTGGGCCAAGGAAAAAGAAGCCCGAACTGGTAAAATTTTAGAAAGCAGAAGTCTTGCCGAAGAAGCTGAAAAGGCCAAGCGTCTTCAGGCTGAAAAGGATATTTTCAACAAGAGAGCCGAGGCACGCGCCGCAGCCCTTGCAGCAGCTCAAGCTCCTGCTGAAGAAACTACAGAAACTGAAGCGACCACCGAGGCGGAATCCGCATCAGAAGAAAGCACAGAAGCTGCAGCTGAGTAAGGTTGATTTTGTTTTGTTCAATACACTCGTAAACCCGGATGAAAGCAAGCGATTGTTTTTCTCCGGGTTTTATCATTAAACCCCACGGTCTTAAAGGATCCATTACGGCAAAAATCAAGGAAGCCCCCAGGTTGTTTCCGAAAGCAGGTGAAGTGCTTTTCATTGAGCGAAATGGGCAGACGGTGCCCTATATGATTGAAAATTTCTCTGTAAAAGGTGATATCATTTATTTGAAACTGGAAGGAATTGACACTCCAGAACTGGCAGAATCGCTGAAAGGGGCAAGCCTGCTTCTTCCCCGCGAAATGGCTCAAAAACACTCCCCCGACTCCCCGGACCGCATGGTAGGGTATGAGGTAATCGATGAAGAAAGCGGTTTGCTCGGAACTCTGACTGATGTACTTTCATCAGGAACACAGGAAACCCTTTGCATCAAGGGCAAAAAAAATGAAATTCTCATTCCATTTGTCATACCGCAGGTGGTTTATCAAATAAACCATGGGGAACGAAAAATTTTCACGCGTTGCCCAGACGGATTATTGGCATTATTTTCAGGTGAGTAATCCATTCCGATTTCAGCAATTCACCGTGTTTCAAGAAAAGTCAGCCTTTAAGGTAGGTACTGACAGTGTTGTGCTGGGCGCCTGGAGTGCCTGCGAAAAAGCTGAATCGATATTGGATATAGGTACAGGAACCGGCCTTTTGGCGCTGATGTGCGCACAAAAAAATAAGCATGCACCCATTATCGGAATTGATCCGGACCCGGACACGCTGAACGAGGCCCTGAAAAACTTCGGATGTTCTCCCTGGTCTCACAGACTGCAGGCCATAAACATAGGTTTTCAGAATTTTGGCACATCCCTGTTTGATTACATTATTTGCAATCCCCCTTATTTCTGCGGGGCTCTGCATGGTCCGGAAACCAGAAAAAACAACGCCCGCCACATGGAACCCGACGGCTTTACGGCGTTAGCCCGTCAGATACCTAGTTTGCTGAGTCCAGGAGGAATCTTCGGGTTCATCTTACCCGAAAAAGAGTGGGAGCTGTTTTCGGCAGAACTGGTACAAAACAATCTTTTTCTGAGAAGACGGATGTCTGTTTTTCCCAAACCGGGAATGAAAAACAAAGAGCGCATCCTTTCCGAATGGTCATCCCCCAAAAAAAACCTGATTACGGAACCCGATTTATTCTTAAGGACGGAGGAAGGCGCCTATTCCATGGAGTATAAAAACCTGACCCGTCATTTTTATCTGAAAGAAGCCGTTACCGCCCTATGAAAACAAAATAAACAGCCAGCAAAATACATACAAAGGCGGCAAGATAATTCCGGGTCCATTTTTCCTTTACGTGAAACACCGAAAAAAGGGCAAAAACGAGCAGAGTTACCGCCTCCTGGGTTATCTTAAGCTGGGCCGCCGAGAATTGCCCGCTTAAAAATCCCATGCGGTTGGCGGGAACCGGGAGCATACACTCAAAAAGGCAATTCCCCAACTGGCCAAAACCGCCTTCCACAGGGGGATATCGGCGTACGGAGATGGGCATACAAGGCAAACGTCATAAATACGTTGGAAACAAGCAGAAGCAAAATCGTTTTCATGGCTCAATAAGGCAGTTTTGAGGGGTTATTCATCCATTCAATAAATGGGCCCTCGGAATCGGGAGTGGATAAACAGATAAACGGAATAGCTCTACTCTCGCAGGGTTGAGCAAGCTGGTAAGCAATATCGGAATCATCAAACCCGAATTTAGCGGCTACCTGAAGCCGATTGGCAAAATAAACCGATTTGGGCCTGGCCCAGAAAATAGCCGCCGTACACATGGGGCAGGGTTCACTGCTGGCATAGATTTCACAACCCTCCAGTTGCCAAGAATCCAAAGCAAGACAGGCAGATCGGATGGCTTCAATTTCTGCATGTGCCGTGGGGTCCTTTTGAAAGGTGACACGGTTCACCCCTTCTGCGATTTTGACGCCCTCTTTGTAAATTACGCAACCGAAGGGACCTCCCTTCTTTTCCCTTACGTTTCTTAACGCAAGATTTAAAGCCTCGTTCAATCTTTTTATTGTTAACTCTTTATCAACCATAAAAGCAAATGCTAAAGGAAAGGTATCTTTGATCACTTACAAAAGTATGCACGATATCGAACCTTATGACGGATGGCGGGAAATATACCGGGCGGAATATGATTCACGATCTCCCTTTTATGGCCGTGAATACAATGAGTTTAACTGCCACAATGAAATATATGGATATTACCTGCATCCGCAGTGGGATGAATTCGGCTCTCCAACCTTATATCTTAAACTGCTTTTTGCCGATTATGAAAAGGGGTATTGCATCATTGAACTGATCGGAGAATGGAATGACGCCGTGCACAACGATATTCTATTTTTCAAAAGGGACTT
>JBIJBG010000070.1:0-8458 GCA_044345355.1 Flavobacteriales bacterium | reverse complement strand
AATACGCAAATTTATCCTGATCGGGGAGCAGGTATTGAACGCATTTCCGCAGGAGGATGACTACTATGCGGAATGGATTGAAGATTTGGCGGGAGGTTGGATTGTTGGAATTAATTTTCAGCAGCATGTATCGGATGAGTTACTCCGATACGGAATGGGACTTTACCTTCATTTGAGCCCTGATTTAAATAATGTAAACTGGAAAGGGAAGCCACCCGAAGTCCTATTTGAAGCAATCTCCAGATTGCTTTTAAGAAGAATTCAGTAAAATTAATTTTTTTTCATAAAAAAGTTTAACTTTGACAATGTCTTTGATTTAGCATTATCACACCCCCATGTACCAGTTTAAAAAAACCTGCAGAAAATGTGGAAAGGAGCCGTTGGCTAAAACACGACGCAGTCAGTTAGACCGGTTCGTTCAGCTGATAGTTCCTTATTACCGGCATCGTCAAAAATTGATTTGTACGTCTTGCGGTTATAAAGGATTTTATAAAATCGATAATCCGGAGGATGAAATCTTTATTTAAGATTCAAACTTGACCAAAACGGCATTTTTCTCTACTGCCTGTCCGGATTTTACCAGTATCGCTTTTACTTTAACATCGGCTGGAGCTTTTAGTACATTTTCCATTTTCATGGCCTCCAGAACCAAAATCGGATCCCCTTTCTGGAGTAAATCCCCCGGATTCACTCCAATTTTCAGAACCAGTCCGGGCATAGGGGATTTCAATTCATTCACTTTAGGCGCTGGAAAAGCCTGAATACCGAATTTGGCAAGCTGTTCATCATTTCTGTCTTTAACAGAGAATTCCTTTCGCTCACCGTTTACCCGCAGAATAATCTTTTTTTCGGTCTTATCAAACGACTCAAATAGAACATGATGCACAACACCGTTTAAAGTTATCTTTCGATAATGTTCTGTAACTTGAATCATTTCAGCAGGTATGGGCTTCCCATCCAACTGAAGACCGCCTGATTCAGCATCGGTATTTACAAACCAGCTTTTATCCCCATGTTTTACCTGAAAACGCGCCATATCCTAATTGTATTGAGCGGGTAAAGGTAACCAAATCCGGATTTTAAAACAGGAAAAAACCATCAATCCCCTGTTAACAACCGAGGAACAAATTTTAAAAACTTTTATCCAAAAATTAACCTGATAAAATCCAATCGATAGGGTAAATTTGCGAGGATATGGAAAACAATTCAGAAAAAGCAAAATTAGACCGAAAAAGAAGTCCGCGCGCCAAAAACCCGGCAGAAGGTTTGGAAATAGGCAAGATACCCCCTCAGGCTATAGATCTGGAAGAGGCCGTTTTAGGAGCGGTTATGTTGGAAAAAGAGGCCGTTGCTACCGTGAGTGAAATTCTGCAGCCCAATTTTTTCTACAAAGAGGCGCACCAAAAAATTTATGAAGCCATCAAAGACCTTTTCGGACGAACCGAACCCGTGGATATTCTTTCGGTAACCAATGAACTCAGAAAAAACGGAAACCTGGAAATCGTGGGCGGCGCCTACTATGTAGCATGGCTGACCAGCCGGGTTGGTTCGGCCGCCAACGTTGAGTATCACTCACGTGTCATTGCAGAAAAATTCATCAAACGGGAATTGATTCGGGTTTCCGGAGAAATTCTTCAGGATTCATTTGATGAAACGGTAGATACGTTCGACCTGATGGATTCCGCGGAAAAAAAAGTGTTCGAAATAGCAGAAAACAATATCCGGAAAGGCTTTGACAGCATTCAAATGCTGCTCGAGAAAGCCGTTAAGGAAATGGAGCGTCTGAAAGAAGAAAAAACGGAAGGAATCACGGGAGTGGAAAGCGGTTTCTTTGAATTGGACCGTATAACCTCAGGTTGGCAATCTACCGACCTGATCATACTGGCCGCAAGGCCCTCCATGGGAAAAACCGCGCTCTCACTCTGCCTGCTCAGAAATGCTGCCGTACAACACAGGAGACCGGCGGCCATTTTTTCGCTGGAAATGAGCTCACTCCAATTGGTAAACCGTTTGATTGCATTGGAAACCGGCATTAACTCAGAAAAAATAAAAAAGGGGAACCTGGATGAAGGAGAATGGAAAATCCTGCACGAAAAAATAGCCCACCTGGCTGAAGCAAAAATATTTATTGATGATACGGCTGCCCTATCCATATTTGAATTTCGGGCCAAAGCCAGAAAATTGCGGGCCATGCACAATATAGAGATGATTATTGTGGATTACCTGCAGCTCATGACGGCAGGCTCGGAAGGAAGAGGAACCAGGGAGCAGGAAATTTCGGCCATTTCACGATCACTGAAAGGAATTGCCAAAGAACTCCAGATACCCATCATTGCCCTTTCCCAGCTCAGCCGCGCATCTGAAGGGCGCAGCGGATTTGATAAACGGCCACAACTGAGCGACCTTAGGGAGTCAGGATCCATTGAACAGGATGCCGATATGGTGATGTTTATTTTCCGTCCGGAATACTACGAACTCACGGAAGATGATGAGGGGAACTCAACCCATGGAATCGCGGAAATTATCATACGGAAACACCGGAACGATTTTAACGGCGGAGCAAGCACCCGATTCGATACGTTCAACCTTCCCTCAAAAATGAACGATGAGGATATATCAACACCCTTCTAAAATAACATATGCCCGTTTTTTTCGTTAAAGCGGGTAATATATCGGCACACATGCGATACCGGCATTTTTTTACGGCATTTTTTCTTTTCGCGATGGCTTTCCGTACGAACGCCTCTTACATCCTCATTCCGATGGATGACAATCAGAAAAATCATCTGAAAGCATACGGAATAGCCTACTGGGTTTTGCAAAATGAAGTAGAAATATGGTGGCTGCTGAATTACCGCGGGGGAAGTTTCCTGTTTAAACATGCTTCCGCCGCAGAGAAGGAAATGAATATCCGCGGTGTAAGCTATGAATTGATTGCCGATTCGCGGTCAACTGCCATACTTACGGAAATAGCCGATCCGGAAGTGAATATGGATGCCGTCAAAATGGAAAAAGCGCCGAAAATTGCGGTGTATTCCCCAAAAGAAAAAGCCCCGTGGGATGATGCCGTCACCTTAGTTCTCACCTATGCGGAGATTCCCTACGATGTTATTTACGACAACGAAATCCTGGAGGGCAAATTACCCCTGTATAACTGGCTCCATCTGCACCACGAAGACTTTACCGGGCAATATGGAAAATTTTGGAGCGCCTACCGCAACGCCGACTGGTATCAGGAACAGGTGCGCACATTGGAAGCCCTTGCGGCAAAATGGGGATTCAACAAAGTAAGCCAGCTGAAATTAGCTGTTTCAAAAGAAATTCAAAAGTACGTGGCCGGCGGAGGTTTCATGTTTGCCATGTGCAGCGCTACCGACAGTTACGACATCGCCTTATCGGCCGATGGGGTAGATATCTGCGAATACATGTTTGACGGAGACCCGATGGATCCTCAGGCCCAACAAAAAATAGACTTTAACAGAACTTTTGCCTTCCGCGATTTCACGTTGGTAAAAAACCCTGCAGAATATGAATATTCCAATATCGATGCCACCACTTTTCGGCGGGTTGCCCAAACACAGGACTTTTTCACCCTGTTCGATTTCTCGGCCAAGTGGGATCCCGTACCTACCATGCTTACCCAAAGCCACGAACGGATCATTCCAGGCTTTATGGGCCAGACTACCGCTTTCCGAAAATCCGTCATTAAAACCAACGTGCTAATTTTGGGAGAAAATAAAGCCGCCGATGAGGCACGCTATATTCACGGGGAATTCGGCAAGGGATTCTGGACTTTTTACGGAGGGCATGACCCAGAAGATTACCAGCACATGGTAGGCGATCCACCGACCGACCTGGCTCTTTTCCCCAATTCCGCCGGTTACCGTCTCATTCTGAATAATGTGCTGTTTCCTGCCGCCAAAAAGAAAAAGCAGAAAACATAAACAACATCCTCATGTTTTGATTTTATCCGCTTCGGGAAAAACACAACAGAGCAAATGAAAGAATGGGTACTTCTCCGCGGTGGTATGAAACCTCTCATCTGCCAAAAAAAACGCGACGGCCCTGAAGCCGTCGCGAAACACACAAACTACACTCTATTCTTAACACCTATAAAACTACATATGCTCTGAGAGAAATTCAAGTATATCCGTCACGGTTACTATACCCACCGGTTTTCCGTTTTCAGAAACGGGGAGGGCACGGAAATGCTCCTGTCTGAAAATATCGGCTACTTCCTTAACGGTGGCGGTAGGCTCCACGGTAACCGGCTTAAAAGTCATCAGCTGCTCTATCGTCAGCGTTTCCAATAAGGCCTGTTCGCTTTTATTATCCTCCTTATTAAATAAGGTGGCAAAATTAAGGCGGTTAAAATCTGAATCACTCAAAATTCCCACCAAAGAATCTCCGCGCATCACCGGCAGATGATGAATAGATTCATTATCCATAAGATACCTGGCATTTTTCAGAGAATCGGTAACTTGAACGGTCCTTACGGATGAAGTCATAATTTCCTTAACGGGAGTCCTCTTTTTCATGATTGTCTTTCTTATTATTAAATTACAATACAAAGGTCGGATGGTCTGTTTAGAAAGAAAATGCCTTTGGTCATAAGCAGACATGATTTATATCAGGTTTTAATAATCCAAAAATCAGGTTTAGCCAGCAGTTATGAGCAGGCAGCTCTTTTTCATTGCTCCTTGCTCTTTGCCTATCTAAAAAAATCAACCCGTTTCCCAACACAACCTTAATTTATGATTTCTTTAAACAGGCCTTGTGCGGAATATCGTATCTTTGTCCTAATCGTCGTCAGGCCGATATTATCTTATGCAAGTAAAATTCAACAACCGGGGAGCCGAGTTCTACTCTACCCTGAAAACACGTACCGAATCCTATTTTCAATCCCAAAACCTGAAACCCACCGGAAACATCAGGCTCTATGCCAAAACGGCCGTTCTTTCCTTGGTTTTTATAGCGGTTTATACAGCCTTGGTTTTCCTTTCCCCTCCCGTCTGGCTTGCCGTATTGCTATGCGTGATTATGGGGCTGGACATGGCCGCGATAGGTTTTAACATGATGCACGACGGTGCCCACGGAAGCTATTCCCAAAACAAAAAAATAAACGAAATGATGGGGCTCTCACTCAATTTTTTGGGGGCCAATGTATTTTTCTGGAAACAAAAACACAACGTAAACCACCACTCTTACACCAATATCGAAGGCATGGATGATGACATTGACGTGAATCCCTTCCTTCGGCTGCACACCGAACAGCAAAAAAGATGGTTTCACCGATTCCAACACTTCTACGCCCTGCTGGCCTACAGTCTGATGTTCTTTTTCTGGGTGTTTTACCGGGACTTTAAAAAATACTTCAGCGGAAAAATTGCCCGCTACACCCCCATCCGCAACATGACCGTGAAAGAACATATCATTTTCTGGGTTTCCAAAGTGGTTCACGTGGGCGTATTTTTAGTGGTGCCCATGATTTTTGCGGGCGTGGTTCCCACCATTGTGGGTTACCTGATCATCACCTTCGTGTTGGGTCTGGTTATTTCGGTGGTGTTTCAACTGGCCCATGTGGTGGAAGGAACAGAATTCGTTACCCCGGTATCGGAAGAATCGGTAACGGTGGAAGCCGAGTGGGCCGTGCACCAGGTAAGCACCACGGCCAATTTTGCTACATCTAATCCGTTGGTGAACTGGTTTATGGGTGGACTGAACTTCCAGGTGGAGCATCATCTTTTCCCTGGCATAAGTCATATACATTACCCCCAGCTGAACCGGATTCTGAAAGAAACCTGCCGGGAATTCAACATCAAATACATGGAATTTGCCACCGTAACGGGCGCCTTTGTTTCGCATATGCGACATCTGAAACAGATGGGAGTAGCCTAAGAGCCTTCTTTAAAAATACTGTTCGACTGTTTGCATATTCGAGAAACATGATTGGCTCTTGGCTTTTCACGTCCTTTATCCATGTTCTTTGCTTCTTGCTCTTTTGAGCCCAATTTCCTGAATACGACAGGGCATACAACCCTCGTCCGTTAGCTATCTGACCGCCGGGAATAACCGAAACGGAATACATTGTCCGATTTTCAAACTAACCCATCTTAGTTTTATTGCCAATTTTTGACTAAAATAATGTCGAATATTTTGACATTATTTTTGACAATTTATGTACGTAAACGTACGCTCCTATTACAGTTTCAAATTCGGTACGCTTTCCATACGCAAACTGCTGGAAGATGCCTCCCTACTCGGTGTGCGGCGCATGGCCCTTACCGATATCAACAGCACGGCGGGCATCATTGAGTTTTTCCGCGAAGCACCCAAATTCGGCATCAGCCCCGTGGCGGGCGTGGAATTCCGTAATCACCATCAGACCCTGTATCTGGCTCTGGCTCAAAATGCCGAGGGCATGGAAGAAATAAACCGTTTCCTTTCCGCACACCTGCAGCAGAACATCCCCTTCCCGGATAAAGCGCCGGAGTTTCGCCGCGTATGTATAATTTACCCTTACCGGCGCCACATGAACACCACACTGCGCCCCAATGAATACATCGGCGTAAAACCTGATGATCTGCTCCGCTTCCGGTTAGACGGAAGCACCCGCATACTCACGAAACAACTCACCGCATGGCTCACGGTAACGGTTTCAGGCCCGGATGAGTTCCGGCTGCACCGGCTGCTGCGTGCGGCCCACCTGAACACGCTGCACAGCAAATTACCCCCGGAAGCCTTATGTCAGCCCGGAGAACAATTTCGCCCTGCGGAAGAATGGAAGGTCCGCTTCGGAGCCGACGATTTTCTGCTGCGCAATGCCGAAGAACTGCTGGAATCCTGCACGCTGGATTTCCGCTTCGGTACGCCCAAAAACCGCATCCGATTCACCGGCTGCGAAAAGGAAGATTTTCACCTGCTGCAGACCCTCACCCTGAAAGGAGCACGTGAACGCTACGGACACCTCACCCCCGAGCTTACGGCCCGGCTGGAAAAAGAACTGGATATCATCCGAAAGAAAAACTTCATCGCCTACTTTCTCATTAACTGGGACATCGTGAATTTTGCCCAAAGCCGCGGATATTTTTACGTAGGACGGGGAAGCGGAGCCAACAGCATGGCTGCCTATTGCCTGCGCATTACCGATGTGGACCCCGTGGAACTGGATCTGTATTTTGAGCGGTTCATCAACCTGTACCGGGAAAGTCCGCCCGATTTTGACCTGGATTTCTCCTGGAAAGACCGCGACGAGGTGCAGGCCTATATTTTCCGCAGGCACGGAACGGAGCGGGTATGCCTGATGGGCGCCGTAAGTACCTATCAGACGGCAGCCGCCGTGCGTGAACTGTCCAAAACGGCGGGACTTCCCAAACACGAAACGGAAACTCTGCTGAACACATTCGGCGACGGAAAACCCAAAGACAAAATTGCTGCGGCCATCATCCATTATGCCCGCATGATGCAGGATTTCCCCTCGCACATCAGCATACATGCCGGAGGCGTACTCATCAGCGAAGAACCCATTTACCGCTACACGGCCCCGGTGCTCCCCCCCAAAGGGTTTCCCGTATCGCAGTTTGATATGTACGTGGCCGAAGACCTGGGTTTGTATAAGTACGACATCCTGAGCCAACGGGGTTTGGGACACATCAAAGATGCCGTGGAACTCATCCGCACAAACCGAGGTAAAACGGTGGACATACACGCCATACAAACCTTTAAAAAAGATGAACGGGTACGCGACATGCTTCGCCGGGGAGATTGTATGGGCTGCTTTTACATAGAATCGCCCGCCATGCGCGGACTGCTCCGTAAACTGGAATGTGCAGACTACCCCACCCTGGTAGCGGCAAGCAGCATCATCCGGCCGGGAGTGGCCTCTTCGGGCATGATGCGCGAGTACATTCTGCGCCACAAAAATCCGGAAACACGTAAAAACGCCCATCCCGTGATGGCAGAAATTATGCCGGACACCTACGGCGTGATGGTGTATCAGGAGGATGTAATCCGCGTGGCCCACCTGTTCGGAGGGCTATCGCCTGCGGAGGCCGATGTGCTGCGCCGGGGCATGAGCGGGAAATTCCGTTCGCGTGAAGAATTTCAGCGCGTGAAAGATCAGTTTTTTCAAAATTGCCGGCAACAGGGACGCCCGGAAGAGCTCACCGCAGAAGTATGGCGGGAGATAGAAAGCTTTGCCGGCTACAGTTTTGCCAAGGGGCACTCGGCCTCTTATGCCGTGGAAAGTTTCCAGAGTTTATATCTGAAAGCCCATTATCCGCTGGAATTTATCACGGCCGTCATCAATAATTTCGGCGGATTTTTCCGTACCGAATTTTACTTCCACGAAGCCCGCAGGGCCGGCGGCAACGTGGAAATACCCTGCATCAACCACAGCGGCTACCTCACCACGCTGAACGGAAACACCTTATGGATGGGGTTTATACACATTAGCCGG
>JBIJBG010000124.1:0-6223 GCA_044345355.1 Flavobacteriales bacterium | reverse complement strand
AGAAAAAAGTCTGTGAGGCCTTTATGCGCGAACGGGAGAAAAACGGTGCGTACCAAAGTCTGGAAGATTTCATAAACCGTGCGCACATCACCGGCGAGCAGCTCATTCTGGCGATACGTGCAGGTGCATTCCGCTTTACGGGAAAGCCCAAAGCACACCTGTTATGGGAAGCCCACTTTCTGAGCAGCGGAAAAAAAGAATCTTCCGGTCCGGAACTGTTCCAAAAACCCACAGCACGGAATCACACCCTGCCCGACATGCCTATTTCCGACAGCACAGAACTCAGCAATCAGCTGGAAATATTCGGATTTCCCACCGAAGACCCGTTCCATTTAACGGGGATTCTCCCGCCCGAGCGCGTAAGAGCCGCCGATTTCCCGAAATATGCGGGCAAGGTATTGACGGCGGTGGGTTACCTGATTACGGTGAAACCTACCCGCACAATCAAGGGCGAACGCATGTATTTCGGCACGTTTACGGATGAAGAAGGACAATGGATGGATACGGTTCACTTTCCCGAACCGGCACGCATGCATCCTTTCCGCGGCAGCGGTGTGTATATTCTGAAGGGAAAAATCACGGATGATTTCGGGGTGCCATCGTTAGAAGTGCACTACATGAAAAAACGGCATTACGAGGGTGTGCGTTAAATCTAAAGAACGTCTTCCCTCAAAGAACTTACGGAACGGCTATTTTTTAATCAGGTTCATCGGCCGCATGCCTTCCTGACGGCTGACCAGAAAATAGACGCCTGCGGGAAGATGACTTATTTCTGCTTCACTCTTCCGGATTTGTAATCATAAGTGTTCGAAACCTTACTTTATTAACATTATATATTTGATATTCAATTATTTAAATAAATAAAGTAAGATATATTTTTCGGAATTTAGCTGTATGGATGCAGCGCAGATATTAGGTTACATACCGAGCGAAAAACTGGAGTCATTATGTGTTGAATACCGGGTGAACTACCAAGTAAAAAAGCTTGATGGTCTTTCTATGTTCCAATTGCTTTTATACAGTTTTCTAACAGAGAAGGATACAAGTTATCGGGTAATGGAGGAGATATATCATTCAATAGCATTTTCCAAGGTTGCCTCTGGGGTACACGAGGGCGTTAGGTATAATTCAATCAGGGATCGACTGACGACAATAAATGCCGATTATTTTGAGTCTATTTTTCATTTTTGTTATAATAAATTCGGTAATGAAATATCGGAAACTGATAACATCGTGCTTTTTGATTCGACATTGGTTACTTCAACGTCCAAGCTGTTAAAGTCTGGAATGAAAATAAACACAAAGGGGGACAAGAGATATATAAAGTTTTCGATTGGTTTAAGGCGTGTTCCCGTGCATGCTGAGATATTTACAAAACAGGTCTACCTGTCCGAAGATATCGCGTTGGCAGAAGCCATAAAAAAATACACCCGCAAGGATGGAGACATAATTGTATTTGATAGAGGTATAACGGCCCGAAAAACATACGAATCCTTGACCGAGAATGGGCATAGTTTTGTAACGCGCGTGAACCCATCAGTAAAATATAACATAATAGAAAATTACCCCATCGAACTAGAAAATGATAATAACGGGCTTGTTTTTAGAAGCGACCAACGTGTACAACTCTACTCACAAAATAATGGCAAAACGAAACAATTTCTGAGGCTGATAATCTGTGAAAAAGAGGGAACTCCTCTACTTTTTCTTACGAACATCAAAGAACTCACATCCCTTGAAATAGCAAACATTTATAAAAGGAGATGGGAAATAGAGGTATTCTTTAAATTTATAAAGCAGCAATTAAACTTTAGCCATTTGATGTCGCGAAATGAAAACGGAATAAAGATTGTTTTATATATGACTTTGATAGCGGCGATATTATTAACAGTTTTTAAAAAACATAACAAACTTAAAGGCTATAAAATCCCAAAACTCAGGCTGGCTAAACAAATTGAGGCGTTAATCGTACGAGATATCGTTGTACTATGTGGCGGTAACCCCAACAAAATCAATGAATTCTATAATTCAAGTTAAGGTTTCGAACACTTATGATTATAAATCCGGAAGAGCGGGGACTAATCTATTTTTTTATTTTTGAACCAAGTAATTCACTATGTAATATTCTATTCTAATTTTAAAAAAAATCAACATGAAAAAATATCTTTTCTTCTTGTTTTT
This sequence comes from Flavobacteriales bacterium, assembly GCA_044345355.1. Taxonomy (GTDB): domain Bacteria; phylum Bacteroidota; class Bacteroidia; order CAIKAF01; family CAIKAF01; genus JAKRSD01. Next base: position 4,042 of record JBIJBG010000124.1, on the reverse strand, counting down.
TATTTATACCTTTTTTTCTGGATTTACCCAATCTAAATTTATTTTATCTGATAATGGAAATAGAATAAAAGAGGTTGCAGTTAGTAATTCTGTGGTGTTTTATGGAATGGACTTTTCATTGATGAGGCTTACCGATGCAAAAAAAATTGATTTGGAAGAAAAAAGTGACCTAGACAGGTTTTTTCCTGGATGGATATCTTTGTTTGAAAAATTAGATTATGTAAAAGAGGTAAAAAGATATTTAAGAAAAAGTGATTTTTCGTATTCTCCGGCCTCAGTACAATCAAGGTATAAATTTGTACCTAAAGATTGGGTAATTTTAGATGATTATTCTATAAATTATGATACATTGATTTCCGTAGTTAAGGATTATAAACTCAAAGAAAAAGAGGGATTGGGATTCGTAATAATTATAGAAAATTTCAACAAACGGCAAGAAAGAGGAACAATGTACATGACTTTTTTTGATATTGCAAAAAAAGAAGTATTGTGGTCAACTCAGGTATGGGGTGAGCCTGGGGGCTTTGGAATGACAAAGTATTGGTTATCAACGGTTTTTTATGGTTTTGGTAAGTACATTAACTATTATAATAAAATGACCAGATTAGCCCTTAAAAACAAATTAGATTAATTTACATATCTACCTACATTTCCACCTAATTACTAAGTGCCCTTCGTTAGCAATCGGGGGCTGCGCTCTGTGCAATCCGGCAGATATTAATTGCGTATTTGCCATGCGCATGACTTATTGAAAAAGGATTACAAATCCTTGATTAAGTCCTTCCGGATTATAAATCCGGAAGAGCCTGGACTTGGTTTCCATAAATCTGCACTTTGGTTTCTTCCAGTTGTTTGCGGAACAATTTATTTCGGATTGCCCGTTCTTCAAGCAGATCTACCTGACGTTTCAGAATTTCTTCAACTCTGTTTTTGAAGTCGAAATACAGGTCGGTATAGGTGAAGGGGTCGGTTTCGTTGAAATCCACGACTAAATCAATATCTGAATTTTCATTGAAGTCGTTTCGGGTGACTGAGCCGAATGCAAACAATGACTTTACCTTACCGCTTTTACAGATTTCGGAAATGGCGTCTATTTTTTGCTTGTCGATATGCATTACCCTAAATGTACAATTTTTGGAAACGCGCTGCCATTTGATGCGTATTTTTGACGTGGTGGTATCTATTCCGCCCGATTGTTAGATGCCCTACGCTCCGCTGGATTACTATGTGCCCCTCGATAGCAATCGGGGGCTCCGCTCTGTGCAATCCGGCGGTTGTTAATTGCGCATTTGTAATACGCATGATGCATATAATAAAGGATTACAAATCCTTAGATAAGTCCTTCTGGATTATACAGAGCGAAGCGGCGCACGCAGTAATCCGGAAGAGCGGGGTGATGTCAACGCTCAGATTTATAAGTGTTCTGCTGCCTGTTAATTGGATACCGCTTGCTTTTGCACTGGCTAATAGTGCTGATTTGGCTTTTGAAATTATTCCCTCTTTGTCTTTTATGCTGATTCTTCTTTTTTTCTCCGTGGCAATTCCTTTAAAACTCCCCAATACCCGAAAATTGGCATGGGACAATACCACCAGGGTTTAGGTTCGATTGCCCCATATTGCCATCGTTGCAGGTTAATTTACATAAAAAAGAGTACAAGAGAAAGTCGCAAAACATATTAGTTTAGGTTCATTTTTTTATATCTTACCAATGATTTTATTATGTTCTCTCCATCAGAACAGGAAACAAAGATTCTGAATTTAATACTATTGTAATAAAAAAGTAACCAGCGTGAGAAATACCGGAATTAGCGAGCTATTATCTGGAATATCCGTAATGTCAGAATTTCTTCAAGTTTTCTGCCAGCCGCTTTTTATTTCGGTCACTCACGGGTAATTTGAGGCCGGTATCCAAGGTGATTTCATCCTTGTCCTTGTTGTATTGTTTTACCCTATTCAGGTTTACCAGGTAACTCCGATGCACGCGGAAGAATGATTCGGGCAGAAGCTCCGATAATTCGGAAATTCCTTTATTCACGATATGTTCCTCTCCACAAATAAGGTTTACCAGCGAATATTTTTCATCCGCTTCACAATAGATAATTTCATCCAGATTGCACATTACCAAACCCGAAGTAACAGGCAAGGCAATACGGTTCATTTTTTCAGGATTTCCTCCGATGTTTTTTAGGAGAATTTCTATGTGATTCTGACGGATCTGAATGTTTCTTTTTTTGGCAATCCGCTCACCCGCTCTCTTTACGTGATCTGGGTTTAAGGGTTTTAGCAGATAGTCTAATGCGGAATATTCGATGGCTTTGATGGCATAGTGATCATAGGCAGTTACAAAAATGGTTTCAAAATCCGGATGTGGGATTTTTTTGAATAAATCAAACCCGCTTTCCTGATTCAACTGTACATCCAAAAATACGACATCAGGCCTGAACTGATTGATCAGCAATTCGCTTTGCTCAATATTGTTGCAGGTGGCAACAATATCTATGTTTCTGCACTCTTTATTTAGTAAAGATTTTAATAGTTCTCTGGCATTTTTTTCGTCATCAATGATAATTGCTTTTGCTTTCATGCGTTTTCTTGAGGGTGCCAATTTACCGAATCTTCACTTTAATCTTTTCATCAAGAATAAAGGGGTGTATATTATTCATTAAGAAGTCTTTTTTGGGAATAAACGTTTTTGTCATTTTCTGTTTATCTCGGAATTTTGAAGCTTACAAGGGTACCTTTAGCATGGCTGCCCTTTTCGCTTTTGTTGTATATGGTCAGATGGCTGTTTTTTTGATTATGAATAAATTGCAATCTGTCTTCTATTATCTTTAATCCTAATGAATTATATTCTTTTTTTGTGTGGTTAACCGAGTATCCGACTCCATTATCTTCCACCTGAATGATTATGTATCCGGGATCGGTTTCTTCTTTGAACCGAACAATTATTTCCCCTTCTCCTGCGGGTAAAAGGCCATGCTTTATAGAGTTCTCCACAAGCGGTTGAATCATCATCGGGGGTATGCACTTTTCATCGGGTGGTATGTTTTTGTCACATTCGATTACTAATGTAAATTGATTTCCGAATCTCATTTTTTCCATTTCGAAATAAAATGTTAAGAAATCGATTTCCTCTTTTACTGAAATTCGATCCTTTGATGAGTTTTCCAGGTTAAGCCTTACCAAATGGCCAAAATCACTCAGATATTTTATGGCGTTTCTTTGATCTCCTTTGGCAATCAGGTTTTGAATTGAATTTAGAGCATTAAATACAAAATGAGGATTCATTTGAGATTTCAGGGCTTTCATTTCCAACTCTGCAATTCTTCTGTATGTATTGCTTTTCTCGGTTTCCTTATTTCGGATATTTTTTATTTTACGTTTAACCGCCCATATTATCAGAGCCGCGCTTATCAGTAATGAAAGCAAGATAAACCAGGCTCTTTTCCATACAGGTGGGATCACTTCAATGTCTATGCTGATCTTTTCGCTTTCATTCCCCCATGAATCTACCGCAGATACTTCCAATGTGTATTTCCCTGAAGGTAATGAATAGAGATTTAATTCCGGTGATGTGCTTTGCAGCACATCGTTTGTATATCCTTTTAGACTGTATGTATATTTGGGCGGATCAAAGTCATTGTAATTTATGGCCCTTAAAAAAATGCGTAGCGGCGTTTTTTCTTTTACTTTAATTTTCCCGGTAAACGCATATTCTCTATCGTCCTCCTTGATTTTTTCTACGTAGAATATCGGTTTTTGAAAGGGTTTAATCGCATTTTTTGGCTGAAAGATGCACAGCCCGTTCTCTGTGCCTGCTGCGATTTTACCATTTTTTAATCCTGCCATCGCGTCAATGCCTGCTCCCCTTAATGCTCCGTCATTTAGAGTAAAGTTGGTAATGGTTGTCTTTGAGTTATGTTCACTTTTCAATAATGATATTCCCGAAACTGTACCGATCCAGACATTTCCGTTTTCGTCAATGGTTAATGATCGCGTATTGTTGTCAGCCAGACCTTTCTTTGTATCGAAGTACTCAAAG
>JBIJBG010000007.1:0-27298 GCA_044345355.1 Flavobacteriales bacterium | reverse complement strand
GGAGGGAATTTGCCCGGACCGCATACCGTAACCTGGGCAAGTAGCGGGAATTTTTCAGTATCACTAACGGTAAATTTAGGGTCATGTACTTCCACCGTAAGTACCCAAAACGTGGTGGTAAACCCCTTTCCGGTTGCGCCCCAGATTTTCTCCAATTCCCCTTTTTGCGAAGGAGAGTCGTTAAACCTCACCGCCAATACGGTAGCCGGGGCAACGTATGTGTGGAGCGGACCTGCCGGTTTTACTTCGGGTTTGGAAGATCCTTCGGTTTCCAATACTACCTTACTTAACTCGGGCACTTACTCGCTCTATCTAGTTGTTTCAGGATGCACTTCCGCCACGTCAAGTTTGAATGTATTGATTAATCCGGCTCCTCCGACACCCGTTATTTCCTCCAATTCTCCGATCTGCGTTGGGGATGATTTTTCTCTTTCATCTGATACCTATCCCGGGGTTCAGTACTTCTGGACGGGCCCCTCCGGTTTTGCATCGTCTTTGGAAGATCCACAGATTTTGAATGCCGGGTTGTCCAATTCCGGCACCTACTCCCTTTATCTGGTGTCGAACGGATGTACTTCCATAGTTTCTTCGCTTTCAGCAGTTGTTAGTCCGATCCCCACTTCTGATTTTGCGCTTACCCCTTCGGTTTGTGCTGGATCGGAGGCATTTGCTTTGTATGGGGGAAACGCTCCCTCGGGAGCCAATTATGCCTGGTCATTTTCAGGGAGCCCTGCCGTTACCGGCTCGGGTCAAGGACCGGTCAGTTTCCTATGGCCTTCAACAGGGCTTCAAACTGTAAGCCTTACGGTAAGCATAGGATCTTGTGTATCTGTTCAAACTACTCAGCAGGTGACTATTTTGCCTTCGCTTATTCCCGACGCGGGTCCGGATCAAACGCTCTGTTCCGGAGCATCTATACAGGTAGGCAATGCTGCCCAGCAGGGAGAAGCCGGATATACCTGGGTCACTCCCAACGGGATTGCTGACCCCAATTCGGGATTTTCTCAGGCTTCTTGGATAAATAACGGAAATTCCGTTCAGGTGTATACTTTGGTTTTGGAGGCGGATACACAAGGTTGTGTTTTGCGGGATACCGCGCTTGTTTCGGTTGTTCCAAACCCTGTTTTTACCATTCAGCAGCCCGGTGCCCAATGTTTGTCCGGAAATTCTTTTGCATTTTCTGCCAACGGAACCATTCTCCCGAATGCAAATTATTCCTGGACATTTCAAAATGCCCAGCCGGGGCAGTCCGCCTTGGCAAACCCCTCCGGAATCGTATTTTCATCACCCGGTGCGCAGCAAGTTGTTCTATCCGTAAATCAGATGGGTTGTACCGGCGCCGACACGATAAGTATTCTTTTGAATCCGAGTCCGCAGGCAGCTTTCAATTATGCGCCCGGTCAGGGTTGCATGCCGCTTTCGGTGAATTTTACCGATCAAAGCACTTCTCCCTCGGGAGAGGTCCTCAGCTATGCCTGGGTTTTTGGAAATGGAACGTCAAGTAATCAGGCTTCGCCAACCGTGGTGTACACCGATGAAGGCGTATACAGTGTTTCGCTTACGGTAACCGACCCCATAGGATGTTCCTCCGTGAGTACTCAAAATAATATAATACAGGTTTATCCCCCGCCGGTGGCCGGGTTTTCAGCTACCCCCATGACCGTGTATATCGATCAGCCGATTGTGAATGTGTATGACGGTTCTTTGGGTAATGTAAACCAATGGAATTACAATGTTTCAAACGGAATGCAGTTTAATTCGCCCAATTTCAGCATCAATTTTTCTGATGTGGGCACGTATTCTATTACCCAAACCGTTTCGGACGGGTTTGGGTGTTCCGCGTCTGCCGTTCTTGAAGTCAATGTATTGCCCATCAGTACTTTATTTATTCCCAATTCCTTCACCCCCGGAAATAACGACGGGCTTAATCCCACATTCAGACCGATAGGAACCAATCTTTCCGATTACCGCTTGGCCATTTTTAATCGATGGGGAGAATTGGTTTTTACTTCCTACAATGTGGATGAAGGATGGGACGGAATGATACGAGGTTCCCAAAAGCCGGCAAAAGGTGATGTATATGTATATAAAGTGGATTACATAGATCACAAGGGGTTTCCGCAATTGGTTATTGGGCACGTTGCCCTGATACGGTAGTTTGTTTTTTAATTTTTTAACTATCTTTCCGCTCTCAAACTAACTAATCGCGTGAAAACAAATTGGTTAATTGTTTTTCTTGTTTTTGGGTGGGGTATAAAAATTTTCGGTCAAACGCCGGGTCCCGGTTGTCCGAGCGTAAATGCCGGTCCTGATCAGGTTTTACCTTGTAATACGGCATGTGCCAATTTGAGTGCTACCATTTTTCAAACGGGACAAACCACAAGCTATCAGGTGGCCTCAATTCCATTTACTCCTCCCTACGCCTTTAATCAGGGAACTCCTTTTTCAATTAACACAGATGATATCTGGAGTGGAATCATCAATCTGCCTTTTACCTTTTGTTTTTATGGAAATTCCTACACACAGTTGGTGGTAGGTGCAAACGGGATTATTTCTTTTGATCTTTCTTATTCGGGGGGATTTTGTCCCTGGCAGTTTAATCAGACAATTCCAAGTAACGGACTTCCACTAAACGCTATTTTCGGTGCTTACCATGATGTGGATCCTTCTGTTTGTGGATCCATTCGTTATGCCGTCTTGGGAAGTTCCCCCTGTCGTACCTTTGTTTTTAACTACAGTGATGTATGTCATTATAGCTGCAACAATCTGAAAACTACCCAGCAGATTGTATTGTATGAAAATACCAATGTGATTGAAGTGTACGTTCAAAGTAAACCTACCTGTAACAATTGGAATTCGGGAAATGCGGTCATCGGAATTCAAAATGATGCCGGGAATGTTGGATTAACTCCTCCCGGAAGGAATACAGGTCCGTGGGCGGCTAATAATGAAGCCTGGAGATTTACCCCGAACGGGGCTCCCAATTACACGATTAATTGGTATGAAGGAGGTGATTTGACTAATTCGTTAGGCACTACGGCTAACCTTCAGGTTTGCCCTACCGGTAACGTCACAAATTACTCGGCAGTTTTAACCTATACCAATTGTGATAACAGCACGGTAACCGTTTCGGATGATGTGGTAGTGACATTGTCAAGTCCGCCGGCACCTCAGATTTCTTCCAATTCTCCCCTGTGTCAGGCAGGAGCCTTGCAATTCTCAGCCAATACCATTCCCAATGCCACGTATTATTGGTCAGGCCCTGGTAACTTTACTTCTAATTTAGAAGATCCGGTCATTCCAAACCCTACGGCAGCCAATAATGGAACCTACTCTTTGTATTTGGTGCAAGGAGGATGTACTTCTGCAACGGTTACTACGGAGGTCATCGTAATAAACCAGTCCGCTCCGCAATTGAGCGCGAATGACCCTATTTGCAGCGGGGAGGATTTACTTTTGACGGCCGATTCAATACCCGGAGCATCTTATGTATGGTCAGGCCCCAATGGTTTTTCCTCTACCTTGCGAAATCCCATTATTCCAGGCGCCACGGCAGCTGCTTCAGGGCAGTATTCCGCGTATTTGATAATCGGAAGCTGCACATCGGCTACTACTGATTTGAATGTTCTGATTAATCCGATTCCACCAGCTCCCGTTCTCGGTTCAAACAGTCCCATTTGCACGGGGGCTTCACTAAGCCTCACATCCAATGCCATTCCGAATGCCACTTATGTTTGGTCCGGCCCGGCTAATTTTACGTCCTCACTTTCATCCCCGTTGGTAGCCAACGTCAATCAGGGTAATGCCGGAAATTATTCTGCATACGTGGTGGTAAACGGTTGCACCTCTTTGGTCGCTGATCTTGCTGTTTCAATTGTAGACGGCCCAATTGCGGACTTCTCTGCAGCTCCCCTTCAGGGATGTGTGCCTCTTACCGTTAATTTTTCGGATCTTTCTTCAGGCGGTCTTGCACCTTTTGTTTATCAATGGCAGTTTGGAACAGGTTCCGGATCTGCGCAGTTAAATCCGTCACATACCTACAATCAGCCCGGAGTTTATTCGGTTACTCTTACCATAACCGATGCCAATGGCTGTACTTCTTCCGACAATCAAACGAATTTGATACAGGTGTATGATTACCCGGTTGCCGGGTTTTCGATACTTCCGCAGATAATTTACATGGATGCTCCATTTGCTCAGGTTCTGGATGGGGCTTCAGGTGGTGTCGTAACCTGGAATTACACGGTATCCAATGGGAGTAATTATTCAACTCCTGATTTTTTAGTTTCCTTCAGCGATACCGGAATTTATGCCATCACCCAGGTAGTAAGTAATGAACTCGGCTGTAGCGACGAATTAACTCAGTATCTTGAAGTTCGTCCAATCACGGAAATTTTTGTTCCCAATTCGTTTACACCGGGGAATAGGGATAATCTGAATTACGTGTTCAAGCCGGTGGTTTCTAACATTACGAATTATTCAATGCGGATTTTTAATCGTTGGGGTGAATTGGTTTTCAGTTCTACCGATTCGGATCAGGGATGGGACGGTAAAGTAAGAAGTTCAAAAGTTGATGCCAAGAATGATGTGTATGTTTGGAAGATAGAGTTTTGGGATCATTTGGGCACGGAAAGGCAGCTTCTTGGCCACGTAACCCTGATACGGTAGAATCATCGGGGAATTTCTATCATGCGGAGCAAATCATCTATGGCTTTCTCCTCTGTGTTTCCCTCCATTTCACTTTCGGGAGTTAACTGAATGCGGTGTCTCAAAACTGGAGGAACCACCGATTTTATATCATCCGGCGTGACGAAATCACGACCTTGTATGGCTGCTTTGGCTTTTGCCGCAGAGAGAATGGATAGGGAGGCCCTTGGCGAAGCTCCCAAATAGAGATTTTTGTGTTTTCTGGTGTTTGTTACAACGGACACGATATACTTTAGAAGAGGATCTTCACAACGGATTTTTTTGATTAGATTTCGATAATTTCCCAGTTCTGTAGGATTCAAAACTGATTGAATCATTTCCGCATCCGCGATGCCTTTATGTTTCTGATAATTTTGAAGCATTTGCATTTCTTCATCTGCATGAGGATAATCCATGATTATCTTGAACAAAAACCGATCAAGTTGAGCTTCAGGCAGGCGGTAGGTACCTTCTTGTTCTATGGGATTTTGAGTGGCTAATACCAAAAAAGGATCTGGCAGAGGGTGAGAAATTCCATCCACCGTGATTTGTTTTTCCTGCATACATTCAAACAGAGCCGCCTGTGTCTTGGCCGGAGCCCTGTTTATTTCATCACAAAGAACGATGTTGGCAAATACGGGACCCCGTTTAAATTCGAATGTCCTGTTTTGCATATTGAATACGGATGATCCGGTAATATCGGAAGGCATCAGGTCGGGAGTGAACTGTATGCGGGAAAATTGAATAGACATTGTGCGGGCCGTGAGTTTGGCCGTGAGGGTTTTGGCCACTCCCGGAACTCCTTCCAGAAGTACATGACCATCACTTAAAATGGCAAGAATAAGCAATTCAATGGCATCGCTTTGACCAATAATCAGTTTGCCGATTTCTTCACGGATTTTTTCTGCCGCGTGCTGAAGTCCGCTTAAATCTAAACGGCTTTCAAACTGATTGTCGGTATGCTTTTCTGTTTCCATGAATTCTCTTTAAGAGGATAAATGTAGTTTTTTACCATGTAAAATAAGGCATCGGATACCGGATGAACTTTAGGCACGTTAAATCCTTGTTTTTTCTGTAGGTTTGCACACGAACTAAGTTGTTGATTATGAAAAAAGTCTTTTTGCCTGTTTTTTTCCTTTTATGCGGGTTAATTACCTCGGCCCAGAATCCCGCTGAAAAGCCGAAACCTGTAAAAAAGCCAAAGAGGCAGGATCAGGTTATTTTAGACTTGCACGGAAGTCAGATTCTTCGCCAGGTGGGGCAGGAAGTGAAAAATAAATGGTATTCATACGGAGTTTCTTTTCAATTGATGTGGGATCAACCCATAAAACGCACGCCTATTGCCTTGGCCGCCGGTTTGGGGGTAAGCAACAACAATTATTTTATTGATAGGAGAATAAATAGGGGCGCCAATAATGACACTTATTTCACGGCTTTTTCCGATCCCTTCAAGCGGTATAAATTTTCAACCACGCACATTGAAATTCCGGTAGAGTTGCGTTTTCGCATCCATCCCCAGCGTCGCTCTACCTTTAAAATAAATCTAGGATTCCGTGTCGGCTATCTGCTCAGCGGGAAAACCAAGTATGTGGGGCAAGGTCTTAATTACGGGGTAGAAACCGATAAGGTGAAAGTTAAGGAGTACAATATCCCGGGTATCAATTTCCTGAACTATGGCGTATATATGCGTTTGGCTTATGACCGTTACGGTATTACTGCCGGATATCAATTATCCGAAGTGTTTAGGGACGGTAGGGGGCCGAAAGGTTGGAATCCCATCACCCTGGGTGTGACGATAGCTCCTTTTTAATTTAGGATAGCCAGCCGTACAACAAAGTTACCGATATATAGTGAACTAAAAATCCACTCAGGTACCCCGAATAAACCTGATAGGGTTTATGGGCGTTCAGTCGAATCCGCGCAAAGGCGGTAATTGCCGCCATGCCGACCGTAATGTAAACAGCCGAGAGGTAATCAGTTCCCAAAAAGCGAGAGGCCAGAGTAAATGTACCCGTTAGGGCGCCTATGGCCATCAGGTGCAGGCTGATTTGAAACCGTAGGGTGAAGAAGTAGGCGGCCATAAGGACACAAAAACTTCCGAGAGGAAGAAAAAGAAATAATGGATTCAGTTGAGGAATCTGCCGTACAAACAGATATCCGAAAAGGCTGTAAGCCGCCGAAAGAAGAATGGGAAGTTTCCTATCCCGTCGGTAGGGAAGCTCAAGGCTTTCTATCAAGCCGAATATTTTCATCAGTATCAGGGTAATCAACGGGAGCAGGGTAGAAAAAATCAACGTGACATAAAGCAGGTAATGCTTCAGTTTCGGGTGCATGATTTCAACCTGAATGCTCTTGTCTGCAAATAAAACCCAGGAAATGCCAAATAAAGGAATAAACAAAGGATTAAACAGTACGGAAAAAAGGATGGCCATTAGCCTGGAAAAGGACCGATCCATCATACGGGTTTTGCGGGAGGTTCCATAACCGTACCACATTGGCTGCAGGTGCGCAGTTCCTGAGAGCCGTAAAATGTGGCGAATACGCGCTGAAAATCAGTTTCTATCCGTTCCAGCGTGAAATACTCTTCATACAACTTATGGTTGCAATTTTCACAAAACCACAATAATCCGTCTTTTTCATGCTCACGCCTGCGCCGCTCAATGACAAGGCCTATTGAATCTTTTGTGCGCATCGGATTGTGCGGAATACGCGGCGGCAGAAGAAATATATCGCCTTCGTTTATGGGGACCTCTTTAGCTTGTCCGTTTTCCTGTATTTTAACGGTGATATTTCCTTCCAGCTGATAAAAGAATTCTTCGCCTTCATTGTAATGATAGTCTTTTCGGGAGTTTGGCCCTCCCACTACCATAACGATGAATTCGGAGTCAGTCCAGATTACTTTGTTGGAAACGGGTGGTTTGAGCAGATGGCGGTTTTCCTCAATCCAGTTTTTAAAGTTGAACGGCTGTTGAATTGACATGTATGTTACTTTTGTAGAAAATCAAAAGTAGCAAGAATAAATGATTGTTTCACTTAAAGGGAAAACAGCTTTGGTATGCGGAGGAAGTGACGGCATAGGCAAGGCATCGGCGGTGGCTTTGGCTGCGGCAGGGGCTCGTGTAGTCCTGGCGGCAAGAGATATGGAAAAATTAACGAATTCCCTGGCTGAACTGCCTGTTCCGTTTGGCCAACATCACCGAATAATTTCTCTGGACATGAATGAGCCTGAAAATGCTGCTAAAGCCGTGCAGGCATTATTGGCCGAACTGGGTGAGGTTCATATTCTGGTGAACAATGCGGGAGGCCCTCCCGGAGGTTCTATTACGGAGGCCTCCGCCAATCAATTTCTCATGGCATTTGAGCGTTTGTTGATTGCAGCGCAGCTTATTTCCCAGGCTTGTTTTCCATTGATGAAATCAGCCGGATATGGCCGTATCATCAATATCATTTCCACCTCGGTAAAAGCGCCCCTGCATGGGCTGGGGGTGAGTAATACGATTCGTGGGGCGGTAGCCAATTGGGCCAAAACCTGGGCCAATGAAACAGCCTTGTCGGGCATAACGGTGAATAACGTATTGCCGGGAGCAACTCTGACGGCCAGATTGAGCGGCATCATATCTGCCAAGGCATCAAAAAGCGGAAAGGCAGAATCTGAAATTACGGCTGAAATGCTTCGTGAAATTCCTTGCGGTCGCTTCGGAAACCCTGAAGAGGTAGCCTCGGCAGTCGTATTTTTAGCTTCAGAGCAGGCTGCTTATATTACGGGGATTAATCTGCCCGTTGACGGAGGCCGTACCCCCAATTTATAACTCAGGCAGCAGTTTGGCCGGGAACCAATAGCTTGAATCCCTTCCCGTGGATGTTCAGTATTTCCAACTCAGAATCGTCTTTCAGGTATTTTCTCAGTTTAGTAATATATACATCCATGCTGCGTGCATTGAAATACGAGTCATCATGCCAAATGGCCTTCAGCGCGTAATTTCTGTCGAGCACACGGTTTGAGCTCTCACAAAGCAGGCGAAGCAGTTCAGATTCCTTAGAGGTTAATTTTTTCGGTTCCTGGTTCTCAATGACCAACGTTTGCTTGAGCGAATCAAACGTGTATTTCCCCAATTGGAAAGTTCCTTCCTCTCCCTTTTCGAAGGGATTGAATGAGGCTCTCTTCAGTATGGCTTTTATCCTAAGGAGCAGTTCTTCCATGTTGAACGGTTTCGTCAGGTAGTCATCGGCTCCCGATTGAAAACCTTCGATTTTGTCATCAGGCATTGACTTGGCGGATAGGAAAATGATAGGAATATTTTTGTTTACCATCCGTATTTCCTTAGCTAAGGTAAAACCGTCTTTCAACGGCATCATCACATCCAGAATGCACAAATCGAAAGACTCTGCTGTAAATGCATCAAATGCACTTTGTCCGTTTTCGCACAATTTGGTATCGAATCCTTTGGCATTGAGGTAATCCCTTAAAAGGCTGCCTAAATTTATTTCATCCTCTGCGAGCAGTATGCGGGTAGTTTCCATTTTCATGCCTCAAATGTACTATTAAGTGACTATTTTTTTTCTTGTGTCAACGGGAATTTGACCGTGAACCGTGATCCTTTCCCCAAATCGCTTTTTACGATTATTTCTCCTCTATGGTGATCAACAATAGATTTTACATAATTCAAACCTAATCCATACCCTTTGACATTATGAACGTTTCCAGTGCTAACCCGGTATAATTTGTCGAATATTTTTTTCTGATCTTCTTTGCTGATTCCTATACCTTCATCTTCTACCCAAATCAGCATAGAATCCCCGTTAATTTCCGTACCTACGGTTATGGATGAGTTTTTCGATTCCGGTTTTCCGTATTTTATGGCATTATCCAGTAGATTAAACAACATATTGACGAAATGGGTTTCATCTGCATCCAGCAAATCGGGATTGGCATTTAATTTTCTAATTATTCTGATATCCTTTTCCTGAATGCGCATTTTTAAGCTGTTCAAGGCACTTTCTATTTTTTCATGAACGTGAATCCGGGAAATATTAAGTTTCAGATCAGCTTTTTCCATAACGGCAGATTGGAGGATATTTTCTACCAGACCTCCCAATCGTTTATTTTCTTGTGATATGACATTGAGGTAATTGGTGCGGATGCCTTCCATGCGGGCCATATCTTCATCATCGAGTGCCTGACATGCCAGGGAAATAATGGAAATGGGGGTTTTTAACTCATGGGTAATGTTGTTGATGAGGTCATTTTTCATATCGGATAATCGTTTTTGTTTGTAAATAATCCGTATCGAGTAAATGAAAACAAGAATAATAATCAGAATGATGAGGATGGTGGAAATAACTAAAAACAGGATGTTTCTTATGATAAATTGGTTTTTCTGTGGGAAATGAACGGATAGCATGATTGCATTTTTCAATCCTATGTAGTAAAGCGGCACCTGAAATGAGCTGTAAACAAATAGGGAATTGTCTGAATTGTCGGCGTGTACGAATGAGTTATTGAAGTTATTATATACCCCTATTTCAAAGGGAGTTGTAATTCCTTTTATCAACAATTCTTCATGCAGGGTCGTGTCTATCAGCTCAATATTCAGGTCGCGTTCGTTATAGGAAAGGTAGCCGAAAAGCAAATCCTTAAAGATGGATTTTAATTGATCCGGATTTTCTTCCAACATTTGAATGTTTCCACCAAACCGTTCAAGAATTCTTCCCGGATTTTCTCCGGCTATATCCGGCGACGGGGCAAGGGTTGTTTGGAGTTCACTGTTCGGGCCGGGCGGTATGTTAAAAACCGAGTCTGCCGAAAGAGACAAGTCGGTTTGCAAAGAATCCAGGCTATTTATGATATCCTGTTGTACATCAGCCAGATTGATCCGTTTATTTACCTGTTGTTCGATATGATTCCTCTCCATACGGTAGCGTACGTTGAGCATCGCTTCTTTCACGGATTGTTCAAACCGGTTATTTTCCCCTGAATAAGTTCCTTGTAGCAGATAAATCTGCATTCCCGTAAGAAGGGAAAGAGCTACCGCCATAAGTATGACAATATGCGCTATCGAAAAATAACGACTCATTACAAAAAAAGAGGAAGGTTATTCACTTTCCTCTCCTTCCAAAGGTAAGTTATTTTATCGAATCAGCAGAACTGACCCCGTTAGATAGGCTGTTTTAGCGGGGAGGTACGTATATTTTAATGTGTAGCTGTATGCCCCGGATGGCACAGCCGTCCCGTTCATGGTTCCATCCCAACCAAAATCAAGGTCTCTCGAGGTAAAAACAAGTTGTCCCCATCGGTCAAAGATGTTTAATTCCCCGGAAACGACGTCGCTGTTGTAAATTACACGGAATATGCCGTTGAGGGGATCATTGTTTGGAGAAAAAGAGTTGGGAACAAAAACCATCGGATTGGGGCGTATTTCTGCAGGCATCTCTTCAAAGTATGCGGTGAGTGTATCCGCCTGATTAATTTTAAATGAAACAGATGCAGATGTATTTGACGGAGTCAGGTTATGGTGCTGAATCGTCCAGTTGCTGAACTGATATCCGTTTGAGGCAACTGCATCGGCTGTTACCGTTGTATTTGAATCTAAAACGGCACTGTAGGGATATACATTTATCAGAAAGTTGTTCAAGTTCACCTTGCCTCCGCCTGCTGGAACCACCTTAACCACCAGGGGGAACTCTGACGGTGCCGGCGGCTCAATGACAGGGATCAGCTTAAAGTGGGCAATCAGGGTATCCGTTTCGGTAATGACAAAGCTTCCGGGGGTGGTGGTATCATTCGGCAGAATCAGGTGGTTGTTCAATTCCCAGTAATCAAACTCGTAACCCGCCACGGGAGTAGCTATCAGATTTAGGTTTGTATTTTCAAAGTAAGTTCCCGTCCAGGGGTAAGCGGGAGGGGTAAACCCGGCTACGTTTACGTTTCCTGAGAGTGGTGGGTTTACCGTCACGGTCAAGTCAAATTCGGGGGGAGCTTCCTGAACAAAGTGAGCAATGATGGTATCCGGACCGGTAATCCGGGTAAGTGCATTGGGGTTTAAAATGTCGGGGTTTATGACGGATGTACCGTTGGCCGATTCCCAGTAATCAAAAACCCAGCCTGCATTTGCAAAAGCATTGGTGATTATATCTATGTTTCCGTAATAAGTTCCGGTATAGGGGTAAGTGGCAGGTAATAAAGAATTTACCTGTAATGTTCCCGCGCCGATAGGGTCCACGGTGAATACGGTGGGGTATGGCCCTTCCACATCATAACAATCAACCATTCCATCCTGAATTTCCACGCAACGCTGCAAGATGAAATTTTTGAGCTGTTGGACATGTCCGTTATACGTATTGATGTTTCCTCCCCATCGGGCAATCTGTCCGGGCATTTCAGGTCCGAATACGGCAAGCATGCTGTCTAAAGCGGCGATCATGAAGGGGCAGCTAAATGTGGTATTTCCCAGGTCGATGTAGCGCGAAACATAGTATTGATAAACCATGGGGTTTTCCTCAATCAGTTTGGTAAGGATTTGGGTGTGGCCCTGCCCGCCGGGATTCGGTAGTGTTTCCGCATTACAGGGATCGGCCGTAGGGGATGTGTTGGGCACTCCGGTATAGTTGAGGTAATGACCGAATGTGGCATCCATATCCCACAAAGCGTAAGTCCATTTAGACCTCGGGTTTGTGGCCGGTGTGTTAATCCCCCTCCACCAGGCGGTATTCCAGTTTAACCAGTCGGTACAAACCGTGTAGGAATTAATGCAGAAATAATCGATGAGACTTCTCCAATTGTATTGGGCGTCGACCTGGGCAAAATTGGCCGGATTGCCCATATTGTTGTTTTGAATGAATTGGCGGAGAGCATCCCAATCTGCCTGCGCCTGACCTCCCCCGTAATCTGCCCAAGTTCCTCCCCAAGTTTTCAGAAACTGGATGTTTGACTCTTCAATACCGTAATAATGTTCTATGTAGTCTTTATCATCCGCTTTTTCCCGAATTTCATAAATACCCCAATATTGACCATTCTTGTAGAGTACCACGGACTCCGAGGTTCTTTCATCTAATTCCAGATTGCCTAAAATAGAAAGAGTGTGCACATACGCGTCCCGCACATAAGCTCCGTCTTCAAAGGGATAGTTGTCATTGGCCGCGGGTTTTAAAATTATCCGGTCAAATTTGTCCCGATTTTTTACGGGAAAAATTTGATAATCAATTTCCTCGGAGTACCCGAATTTGTCGCGGACGATGTAATCGATTCCTCTTTGGGGATAAGCCCATGAATCATTCCCGTGCTTGTTGGCATCTCCATATGTTTTTTCTAAAAGGGTACCCGTATTGGAAAAATACTCCATACCGCAATCCGGGGTATTTTCGGTACCGTTGAAAAGTTGGTTCAGGGGCTGATCTCCCCATAAAGAGACTATGGGAATAACATGGTTTACGCCAATAAAATAGGTGTGGGTCTCCGTGAACCCGGCCAATACGCCCGAATTGGTACTGAATGCCCGGGCACGAAGCACGGTGGTGTTGTTGATGGCGATGGGACCACTATACAAGGTGGATGTGGCCGTGGGGGTAGAACCGTTGGTGGTGTAACGGATGGTTAGGGATGGATCGGTGGTGGAAAGAGTTACATTAATGGGACCTGCATAAATGCCTCCTGACAAACTCATATTTGGTCTTTCTGCATATGAAACCGTAGTTCCGTTGGCGGCATTGGGCGTAGGCGTGGTGAAAACTCCCCAGGAAGCGCCTCCGTCTCCCGACCGGCCTCTTGATTGGTTTCTGAAACATCTTCTCACATTGGTGGAATCTAAAATTGTTCCTGCAGGATCAGCTAAAATTACATGGTCATTTCCCTCACTTTGTGTAAGTCCGAAGTTGGTATGGTATGGCCCCGTGGTGATATCTCTTCCGGAACACCATATCAATACTCTTCCGCCGGGATTCAAATTGATGGCCGGCATTTGCCATTTTTGGATATCGGCTACCTTGTCGCTAAGCCAATATCCATTAAGGTTTACCGCCGAGGCTCCTGCGTTATACAATTCAATCCAGTCTGAATTTTCCCCGAAGTTGTCTGCGTTTACGGCCACATTCGCTGCACAATACTCATTGATGAGCACTTGAGCTTCCAGTTTGTTTACTTTTATCAGAGCGGCAGAAACGCAAAATAGTAGAACAATTTTTTTCATATGGGGCAAAAAAATAAACTTCAAATTTCATAATAAATCAGATGTTTAACAAATATTTTAACAAAAATGTTCAGTGCATTTCTGAGGCATTTCCTTTGTCTTCATGAGGTTAAACCCGAATAGATGGCTATAATTTTTTAACCTTTACCTTTGAAGCCTATGTTGACCATAAAAAATTTTGTAAACGGCCTTTATATCGAGCCTTCTGAATCGGACTTCATACCGGTGCATGAGCCGTCCACGGGAAACCAATATGCCCGTATTCCCGAATCGGGTTTTGAGGTGGTGGAATCGGCTTTTGGTGCCGCCCAAAACGCTTTTTCCGACTGGAAAAACCGAAAGGGTGAGGAGCGTTTTCTTATTCTTGAGCGAATTGCAAGGCTTATTGAGGAAAATCATGAAGCGTTGGCGCAAGCGGAATCAAAAGACACGGGCAAACCGGTCTGGCTCACCCGAAAGGTTGATATTTACCGGGCAGCGGCCAACTTTCGTTTTTTTGCTGCTGCCGCTTTGCAATTTTCCTCCGAATCGCATTTCATCGAAGAAGAAGCTGTTAACTACACCCTGCGCCGCCCTGTAGGTGTAGTAGGATGTATTTCGCCTTGGAATCTTCCGTTGTATCTGTTTACGTGGAAAATAGCCCCTGCTTTGGCTGCCGGTAATACGGTGGTGGCCAAGCCGAGCGAAGTTACTCCGTTAACTGCATTTATGCTGGCGGACATCTGCCTTCAGGCCGGATTGCCTCCGGGTGTATTGAATATTATTCATGGTACCGGGGCTGTTACGGGAAAGGCTATTGTGGCGCATCCCGGAATTAAGGCCATATCTTTTACGGGTGGCACTGCCACAGGCGCCGAAATAGCCCGCATCGCCGCTCCTATGTTTAAAAAATTGTCTCTGGAACTGGGAGGAAAAAATCCTAACCTCATATTTGCCGACTGCAACATGAAGGAAGCCGTTGAAACATCGGTTCGCGCCGCATTTACCAATCAGGGGCAAATTTGCCTCTGCGGTTCCCGGATTTTTGTGGAGCGATCCGTTTATGAGGATTTTACCGGGCAATTTTTGGAAAAAGTGAAAGCCTTAAAAGTTGGCCCCCCCTCTGATGAATCGAATTTTATGGGTGCTGTCGTTTCTAAAGCGCATCTGGAAAAAATTAAATACTACGTCAACCTTGCCAGGGAAGAAGGAGGTCTTGTGGCTGCGGGAGGAAAGTCACCCGATGTGGCGGAAGGTTTTCAGGCAGGCTGGTATTATGAGCCTACCGTTATTCTAAATTTGAGCCATACCTGCCGGGCCGCTTCAGAAGAAATTTTTGGTCCCGTGGTCAGCATTATTCCTTTTGATGATGATGAGCAGGCTATGCAATTCGCCAATTTCGGCCGCTATGGTCTTGCTTCCATGATTTGGACAAACAACCTTCAACGGGCTCACCGTCTTGCCGAAAAAATGGAATCCGGTATTGTTTGGGTAAACTGCTGGATGCTCCGCGATTTGCGAACTCCGTTCGGCGGAATGAAAGATTCAGGAGTAGGCAGGGAAGGTGGTTTTGAGGCCATGCGTTTTTTCACGGAGCCTAAAAATGTATGTATAAAGTACTGATGCGTTTTTCGGGTGTTTTATCGGCTGGAGTTTTTCTTTTTTGTTTTTTGGGAAGTTATGCCCAATCCGTTTCACCTGCTTTCTTTGCCAAGGAAGCGGTAGTTTGTGCCCACCCGTTGGCGGCAGAGGCGGGTGCAGAGGTTTTGAGAAGCGGTGGAAATGCCGCTGATGCTGCGCTTGCCGTGCATATGGCCCTTGCCGTGGTATATCCTTCTGCCGGTAATCTGGGTGGTGGAGGGTTTGCCTTGTATCGCTCAACGGCCGGTGAATACGATTTTTTGGATTTTAGGGAAACGGCTCCCGCAAAAGCAACCAAGGCCATGTTTTTGGATAAATCGGGAAACCCCGTTCCGGATATGAGTACTGCCTCACGGGCCGCTGCAGGCACTCCCGGAAGCGTGGCGGGAATATTTAATCTTCAACAGAAATACGGGCGTCTTTCTCCGAAGTATCTGCTAAATTTTGCCGTAAGGCTTGCCGAAAAAGGATTTCCCGTTACCCGCATTCAGGCCACGGAATTGACTGAATATGCCGCCGAATTCCGGGAACGAAATGCAAATTCGTATTTTCAGAATAATGCAGGCTGGAAAGAGGGAGATACACTGAGGCAGCCCGACTTGGCCCAGACAATCCGACGCATTCAATCTAAAGGGAAAGACGGGTTTTACCGCGGTCGCGTCGCTTCCCTGATTATCCGCGAGATGGGCAGGGGTAACGGATTGATGACCAAAAAAGATTTAAGGACATACACTCCCGTTTGGCGTAAGCCTATTTACGGCGAATACAAGGATCATCGGGTGGTTTCCGCCCCGCCTCCTTCCGCCGGGGGAATAGCCCTGCTTCAAATGCTGCGCATGGCCGAACTGACGGATTTTTCCCGATTTTATTTCAAAAGTCCGGAAGATGTTTTTTATGCTACAGAAATTGAGCGTTTTGCGTATGCTGACCGGGCCATGTATGCGGGTGACCCGGATTTTGTAAGTATTCCAGTGGACAGTCTGTTGGACGATGCTTATTTGCAGAGTCGGTTTGCCTCAATCTCTCCTATGCATCCCAATCGGTCCGAAGATATCTTGCCGGCTAAGTTTCATCTGCCCGAGTCAGATCATACCACCCATTTCTCTATTGTGGATGCTGAAGGAAATGCCGTTGCAATTACCACCACTCTAAATGATCATTATGGTTCAAAGATCAGTGTGACCGGCGCGGGATTTTTACTGAATAATGAAATGGACGACTTCAGCATAAAACCCGGAGTAGCCAATCTATATGGATTGACGGGAATGGATGCCAATGCCGTGGCTCCGGGAAAGCGCATGCTCAGTTCCATGACTCCCACCATGGTGGAAAAAGACGGAAAACTCCTCATGGTGTTGGGAACCCCGGGTGGGAGTACCATCATTACCACCGTATTTCGCTTGATTCTGTCGGTCATTGATTTTAAGAAGACCTTAAGTGAAGCGGTGGCTGAAAAGCGCTTCCATCATCAGTGGGTTCCGGATCTTATTTTTCATGAGGAGGGAGCTTTTTCGCCCGAATTGCGCGAAGAATTGATGCGTATGGGATATATGCTTCAGCAGAGGGGCTATATTGGCCGTGCGGATTGCATTTCGGTGGGCGCCGACGGTATGCTGGAAGCCGCTCCCGATCCTCGTGGAGACGATGCGGCCGCAGGACGGTGAGCTTTGAGGAAGTTAATTCGTAATATGACCAAATCAAAAAAAATGCTGAAAGCCTTTTTGGATGAGAAGGTGGAAAAGTATAACCAGACGGCATTCATCGCTTCCGATCCCATTTCAATTCCGCATCGGTTTATTGAAAAAAAGGACCGCGAAATCGCCGGATTTTTTGCCGCTACCCTGGCCTGGGGACAGCGGGTGACTATTCTGAAAAATGCGGACAGGTTGATGCAATGGATGGATTTTACCCCTTTTGATTTTATTGTGAATCACCGGCCGGCCGATTTGAAGCCTTTCCTTTCTTTTGTGCACCGTACATTCAACGGAGATGATTGTCTTTTTTTTATTGCCGCCCTGCGCGAAATATATTCCACACGCCCTGATTTGGAATCTGTTTTTGTGGAGGGGCTCGAACGTTTCGGTGATATGGCGGGTGCTATTTCTCATTTTCGCCGGGTAATGCTATCCACAGAGCATTTACCAAGAAGCAGGAAGCATTTACCTGACCCCATGCAGGGATCGGCATCTAAACGGATCAACATGTATTTACGATGGATGGTGCGTGCCGATAATTGCGGCGTGGATTTTGGTATTTGGGAAAAAATTCCCCCGTCCGAATTACTTTGCCCGCTTGATGTTCATTCGGGACGTACGGCACGTTCACTCGGTTTGCTTAACCGTTTACAAGACGATATGAAAGCGGTGATTGAATTATCCGAAAGGTTAAGAGAATTAAATCCCGAGGATCCGGTATCGTATGATTTTGCGCTCTACGGATTGGGGGTTTTTGAAAAAGGAGCTGCTATTCCGGAAAATCTAAAGGAGTTATTTTAGACTCGTAAATGAATTGTTTCTTTTGTTCATTCCCGATTTTGGAGTAGTTGTTGATGTTGCGGAGGTTGCGTGTGGTGTAGATGGTATCCGCATTGGAAACACGAATGACATAACGCAACGTGGTATCATCCTTCATCGGTAAATCAATGCCTAGGCCTTTGTTGTAGTAAACTTCCACAATCTGTCCCTGCAAAACGGTTTTATCCAATTTCTGCAATACCTGGCCGGGCGCTGCAAAGGCAGGATCCAGAGAAACTTCTACTCTTATAGGGCCTTCCGAAATATTATGCAGTTGAATCTGATAAACCGACTCTTTGTTGCAGGAAAAAACGAAAAAAGCAATAAAGGCGGGCAGAAGAATTAAAATACGCTTATTCATGAGTGAAACCGGTATGATTAAAAATCAAATTTATATAAAAATTAATTTGTCGTACCTCATGGGAAAAAATAAATCGACAGCAGGTAATTCCCTACCCGCACTTTTGATATGGAGTCGGCCTTGTCTCGCAATGAAATTCCCTGCTTACGAAAAGCTCCCCCGGAGTCGGCTTCATCCCATTCGGCAATTACCAATTTTGGATTAAAGCGGGCAAAGGTTTCTTGGTGATTAAAATATCCGTCCCACACGGGAATTACTTTAGCACCGGTTTCTCTGGCCAGGGTAGGAGCCCAGGGGCCTGCGACGATTCTGTTTTCCAATGATTCCTTTTTGAGCGCACGGTTGATATCCCGTATGGCAAATGTGCGATTTTCATAAAGAGAGATGACATCACCCATATGGTGAATTCCTGTTACAATAAAAATAATTCCCCCGAATGCAGCGGGTAATGCATAAAGCCTTGTTCCCCTTGTTATGGCATATTCTATGGCCCATACCAACTGCAGTGAAGCAAAAATCCCCCAGGAAAAGAGTAGAGGTGAAAGATACCTTGATGGAACAAACCACATGGTGAGTTTGTGGCATTCCGCCAAGGCCCATGCCAAAATGAGTAAGCTGAGCAGGAACCTTTGGTTGTTTCGGGAGAAAAAATAATTGAGGGGGAGTAGCAACAGTCCGGCGGCAAATGCCCGGAACAACCAGACATTCTCGTTTCTGCCAAAAAACTGTTTGGTCTGTTCCCAAGCCACCGTTGTCCACTGGGCGCGTGGGATGAACCGGTTATTTGCCTGATCGGCCATGACATAATCGTAGGTTTCCTTTACGGGCAGATACCAAAAAATGGAATATACCAAGCCACCAGCCAGCCATAGACCCATAAGTCCGGCAAGATGGCTCAAAGGTACCGGGCGTTTGTTTTTTCCTCTTAAAAAGTGAAAAATCATAACATATACAGGCAGCAGCAGAAGTACATAGGCAAATTGATTTTTACAGGCTACGGCCATCCAAAGGGCGGCTACAGTGGTCGCACCCCATTTAAAATTCCGATCTTCCTCATATCGCATAAAAAAAGCGGCGGAGCATAGCACGAGTGCCGATGCGCCCATTTCGGCCATGGTGAAACGGAAATATTGAAACAGGTGATATTGTGTTAAAAAAACAGAGGAAAAGAGTAAAATGGGCCCTTTTATGGGGCGAAATGACCATGCCGCAAAAAACAATAAACTGAGTACAGTGATCAGCATCCAGAGCCTTCCTGAAATTATCCGAGTCCCGAAAAGTGCGTAAGCCGGGTAAATCCAGGCATTAAACAAGGGTGTTTTAATAAGATTATCGCACTCATTTACCCCGAAATAGCCGTGATTTACTTTGTTGGTTACCTGCGATGTATTGAGTCCTTCATCGGTAAAAGCATCGCGGGAGTTGGGCGAAATATCTTTATGCGGATCGGCTTCCAGAAATGGTAGCTGCATGCACAAAATAAAAAGCAGCGTCAAGGCTACAAGATGGATCTGCCGTACCTTTTTCAGCATAGTGTTCTACCGGTCAAACGAGAGAATGCTTTCCTGGATGATGTCTGCCGCTTCGTGGATTTGGTTTTCCGTAATGACCAGCGGTGGGGCTAGCCGGATAATGGTGTCGTGGGTAGGCTTCGCCAATAGTCCCGATTCTTTCATTTTCATGCATACATCCCAGGCGGAAATCCCCTTTTTGGTGCGAATGTCCACCGCGTTCAGCAGCCCTTTTCCGCGCACGGCATTGATTCGGGAGCTGTCTGTTTCAATTAATCTTTTGCGTAAAAGTTGCCCCATTTTCTCGGCATTTTCAGCCAATTTTTCATCCTTTACCACGGTCAATGCCGCCATGGCTACCGCGCAGGCGAGCGGATTTCCGCCGAATGTGGATCCATGTTCTCCAGGGTGTATGGTCAATATTACTTCTGACGAAGAAAGCACGCAAGAAACGGGATACACTCCTCCGGAAAGGGCTTTGCCCAAAACTAAAATATCCGGTTTTACGTCTTCATGGTCGCAGGCGAGCAAACTGCCTGTACGGGCTATGCCCGTCTGTACTTCATCGGCAATGAACAGCACCTTTTTTTCTTTGCAGAGGCTGCTTACTTTTTTCAGGTAACCCTCATCCGGGATAATCACACCGGCTTCTCCTTGAATGGGTTCGCACATAAAGGCCGCCACATGGGAATCTTCCAACGCCTTCTCCAATGCGGGGATATCGTTGTAGGGAATAATTTCAAATCCGGGAACATAGGGCCCGAAGCCTTTAAAGCTTGATGGGTCTGTACTGGAAGATATGGCCGCAATGGATCTGCCCCAGAAATTGCCTTCCACGAAAATAATTTTGGCTTTGCCTTCCAGGATACCTTTTACGTCATATCCCCAGCGGCGGGCTAATTTTACTGCAGTTTCGCAGGCCTCCACGCCCGTATTCATGGGCAGCATGCGTTCATACCCGAAATAGTTGCAGATAAATTCCGCATAACGGCCCAACAGATTGTTATGGAATGCACGGGAGGTGAGCGTCACTTTTTGTGCCTGTTCCGTAAGGGCGGCTACAATTTTTGGGTGGCAGTGTCCTTGATTGACTGCGGAATAAGCGGACAGAAAATCCAGATAGCGCTTGCCTTCACAATCCCACATTTCGGCACCTGAGGCCCGCTCAACCACTACCGGAATCGGATGGTAATTGTGCGCACCGTATAGATTTTCCAGGGCCATGGCCTCGGCCGAAGAGAGAGTGTTTTTTATTGATTCCATAAGCCTGACCGTATTTACGATGATGTGGCAAATATAGCCATAAGCCCCTTAGTCGGGGGATTTTTCCGAATGCTTTTCGTTCAGGTGGGGCAAAAATTGTTTTTTGAGTTTTCCCGGGAAGAGCATGAGCAAAACAGGTAACAAAAACAAGTCACCCAAAAGGGCCAAAATGAGCAAAACGCAGAGAAGAAGTCCCATGTAAAACGTAGCCAAAAAGTTGGATGCCAAAAGGGGAAGAAATCCGGCAACTAGTACCACAGTTGTTAGTGCCATGGCTTTTCCCGTACCCAAAAAGGTTTGCTTGAGCGATTGTTCAAACGGTTTTTTAAGTCCCAATTCAATCCGCAGCCTCGATAAAAAGTGGATCGTATCATCTACGGCAATGCCGAAACCGATGGTGAAAATAATGGCTGTGGATGTTTTCAGGGGTATGCCTCCGAATCCCAAGATGGCTGCCACGCCCAGCAGAGGGAACAAATTGGGCAGCAGGGAAATAATGGCAGCTCTCAGCGAACGGAAAATAACTCCGATGATAAGGCAGATTAAAATAAAGCCGGTGGAGAGTCCGTAAGCCAGATTCATCGTCAGATTTTGGATGTTGATGTCAATCAGACGGGCGCTTCCGGTTACTTCAAATGCAAATGGGTATGAACCTTCGGGAATCCGTTTTTTAAATTCTTTTTCATTTTTAAGCATTTCTTTTCCGGTTACGTTGTGCACTTTTCCGCTGATGCGTGCCCGGTTTTGTCCTTCGTTGATAAAGGCTTTCAAAGCATCTTCGGCAAATACGTTATGTAGGTTCATGGCCCGCACCATACGGTCGTATTCCTCTTTATCGGCGGGTAGCTGAAAAAACTCGGGACTACCGTTATGCATGGCCATGTTAAACATTTTGGCGAGGGTTACGTGCGATTGCACAAAGCCCAGCCCGAAAGCCGCTTTGGCCTCTTTTTCGAATGTTTCCGCCCTTTTCAGATTTTCGAATGAAAACAGGCTGTCTCCTTCCAACACCATTTCAAACGGGCGCACTCCCGAAAATTCTTTTTCCAATCTCAGCAGATCCTGCATGAGCGGAGTGCTTTCGCGCACATCTTCCGTAAGCCGGTTGTTGCTTTCTACCAAAAGTGAGCCGATAAGAAAAACCAGTGAAGAGAGTCCGAAAGCATACAGAACGGTTCTTGGTCTTTTTTCAATTCCTTTCCAAAGCTTGTACCATCCGATCGTTGATTTTCTGCCCACCTTATCCAACGGTTTTACTTTAAAATATCTGAGAAAGAAGGGCATCAGGGCAAGCGTGATCAGGTAAGCGGCCACTACTCCTGCCGAACAATAAATGCCGAAATCCATTACCGGCGGGGATTGGGTGGTGAGCAGGCTCAGAAAACCTACTGCGGTGGTAAGTGAGGTCAGAAATGCCGAACGGCCGATTTTGCTGAACGTAGTCTGCACGGCTTCTTCCGTGTCTTTACCCAGGGCTTTTTCGTCACGGAATTTTCCATAAAAATGGATGGCATTGGACATACTTACCACAAACATGACGCAGGGAATGGCAGAACCTAATATGTCGATTCCCTTGCCCGTTACCTCCATGATACCTAAAGTCCAAATGAGTGAAAAGCCTACGATAACCAAGGGCATCCACAAGCCCGAGAAGGTTCTGAAAACGGCAAGAAGAATTAAAATTACCACCAGGCTGGCAATACCCAGAAATACAAATAAATCTACCGTGAGCTTATCCAGAAAATACTTTTGAGCCCTGATTTTACCGCCGCTGAACGTGTCCGGAAAGTTGAAATGGGCTAAGGCTGTTTCAATTTTTTCCAACAGCACATCCGATTTTTTCTTGGAAATCAGGGGATCGGTTTCCACATAAATGCAGACAGACCTATTATCGGTCCCTATCAGTGCCCCGGAAAACATGCCCGATTTACTCAGCAGAATGCTGTCTTCACGGAGCAGTTCGGGATCGTTGAGATGGAGCAGTTTTTTGCGCCGGGCCATCAGTCCGCTGAATAGGGGAACCTCGAGCCGCGGAAGTGAAATTACGGATTTTACGCCTTCCAGATTGGCCAGAGAGTCAGATAATAAACCCACCCGCTGCAGAAAAGCTATGTCGTAAATGCTTTTTTCGTGCCCTATACCGATGAGGAGATAATCATAATCGCTGCCGAATTCATTTCGGAATGTTTCAAACTTTTTTCCCTCGGCATCGTTCTTGGGGAAGAACTTTTCCAAGTCGTAATCAAATCCCAACCGGGGCAGCCTGATGCCAAAAAAAACCGTGATGCCTAAAACAAGCAATGCGGGTAAAATGTATCTTAAATGATGTCGTTTTTTCATGGTTTATTGATTTACTTTCGTGAAAAGTTTGTTGTACACGGATTAATTCGCTTATTTGCTAAAAATCAGATTTCATGCGCAGTTTCATTTTTTCACTCTTTTTCTTTCATTTTTTCACTCTTGTTTCGTTCGGTCAATCGACCTGGCTACCTGTTTTTCAAAACCCCGAAGCCGATTTTCAGAGCAAAGTTAAGGCTTTTGAGTCGGAGAATGCCGCGAAGTCTGCCGAACGTGGGTCAGGTGTCCGCCAATTTGAGCGCTGGCGCTGGATGGCCGAACAACGCCTTACCGAGGAAGGAAATAACCCCGACGGGATTACTTTTTGGAAAAACTACCGCAGTATAGCCGCTCTCAAACAACAAAAATCCATGGGAGATGCCTGGCAGCCCGTGGGGCCGGTGAACGTTCCCTTTGCATCGTATGGTTTTGGTATCGGACGTGTAAATGTCATCGCATTTCATCCCACCGATACATCGACCATGTGGGCCGGAGCTCCTTCCGGCGGCTTGTGGAAAACGACCGACGGGGGGAATAATTGGACCACCAATACTGATTTTCTGTCCAATCTGGGCATATCCGACATCGCGATAAATCCGCACAACCCCGACGAAATGTATATCGCTACGGGCGACCGAAACGGAGGAGATACCGAATCCTTCGGTGTGTTGAAATCTGTTGATGGCGGACAGAATTGGGATCCTACGGGGTTGGTTTTCTCCCTCCCCGGAAATGCCCGTGTGTATCGTCTTCTTTTGGATAGCGCCCAAACGGATGTTCTTTTTGCGGCCACTTCTTCCGGAATTTATAAAACGGTGGACGGAGGCGTAAACTGGGAGCAAAAGACATCCACATCAACGCGGGATATTGAGTTTGCGGGCGGATCAAATCAGATTTTATTGGCCGTGGAGGGAGGAAGCATATTGAAAACAACCGATGGGGGAGCTACCTGGATTTCTTCCGGAACGGGCATTCCCAATGACAATGTGGGACGGGTAAATTTGGCGGTTTCTCCGTCAGATCCATCCGTGGCCTACATTGTGATGGCCAATCAGGAGAGCGGGTTTCGTGGCGTCTGCCGTTCCTTAGATACAGGAGACAATTGGACGCTGATGTCCGAAAGTCCAAATATTTTGGGGTATTCCGCAGATGGATCCGAGCCGGGCGGACAGGGTTGGTATGATTTGGATATTACCGTAGATCCAGAAAATCCGCAAACCATCTGGGTGGGAGGTATAAACGTGTGGCGAAGCATAAACGGAGGCACAACCTGGTTTTTGGCTGGCCACTGGACGGGCGACGGAGGTATGCCGGCTATCCACGCCGATCAGCATTTTCTCGGATTTCATCCGCTCACAAAAAAATTGTGGATCGGGAACGACGGAGGGGTATGGACCGATGTGAATGGTATCTGGTTTATCAAAAGCAATAAAATGTCCATTACCCAATACTACCGCTTCGGCACGTCGAAACTTACTGCACAACGTGTAATCGCCGGTTCTCAGGATAACGGTACCCATTTCCGTAATACAGGCGGATGGGTGGGTGTGTATGGAGGCGACGGCATGGAATCTATGATTGATCATACCGATCCCAACATCGTATATGCCACCATTTATTACGGACGTCTGTTTCGTTCAGAGGATGCGGGTGGCGTGTTTCAGGAAGTTTCCCCGGGCGATGAAGGGGCTTGGGTTACTCCGTTTTTTATGGATCCCCAGGATCCGCAAAGTATTTACAGCGGATTCGATCGGGTAAAGGTTTCCTACGACCGTGGAGGTTCCTGGTTCGATGCTTCGCCCGTGCTTACCAATTCCGGAGATCCGTACCTGCTTCATATTTCGGTCCCCGAAACCGATCCGTCTGTCGTTTATGTAGCCAGAAGAAGAGCCATTTATAAAGGGATTGATTTTGCAGCGGACTGGGTCAATATTTCCACCGGCCTTCCCACGTCTTCCTCCATCGGAATTTCTTACGTGGCCACAGATCCTTTCAATGCGCAGATTGTTTATGTCACACTTTCCGGATACTCCTCCGGCAATAAAGTGTTCAAGAGCATCAACGGCGGGCAGACCTGGCAAAACATCACCGGCAATCTGCCCAATATTGCCGTATTCTGCATAGAGCCTGAGCAGAGTATCCACCGAGGGCTTTATGTAGGCACCGAATTCGGTGTGTTTTTCAAAGATGAAACTATGACGGATTGGGTTCCCTATGGTACCGAATTTCCAAATGTTCAGGTAACCGAGTTGGAAATTACGGATGCCAACGGCAAGTTGCGTGCATGCACTTACGGCCGCGGAGTTTGGGAAATTGATATTCAGAATCCGCTGGTTTCAAACAATGCTTCCGTGCAGGAAACGGCTGTTTCCGTGGAAGAGGCCAGAATATACCCCAATCCGGGTTCGGGCATTTTTCAGCTTGCATTCGCCTCGGCCAAATACATCAACCGGGTATTGATCGTGAACAGTCAGGGAGTCGTAGTGAAGCATTTCCCCTTTGCCGTAAAAACCGATTTGGTGTCATTTGATGTGGCTGATTTACCGGCCGGAATTTATTTCGCCAGACTTATTTCGGAGGAGGGCATTACCCATCATCGGTTTATTAAACGGTAGTGTATGCGGGCAGATAAATGGCTGTGGTGTGTCAGGCTGTTTAAAACACGTACCCAGGCGGCCGATGCCTGTTCCGGTGGGAAGGTAAAGCTGAACGGGGATAACTGCAAACCGGCCAAGGAACTGAAAATCGGGAACGAAGTGGAAATGAAGCGGGGACCCATTCACCGGCAATTTAAAGTGGTCGGTTTCCCCAAAAGCCGGGTTTCTGCCAAGGAGGTAGCTTTATATTGCGAAGATACTACGCCCGAAACGGAGGTGCTGAAACTGGAAACGATAAGATTGACGCTTACTCAGGGGAAACGGGAGCGAGGAACCGGGCGGCCCACCAAAAAAGAAAGGCGGGAGATGGACGATTTTTTGGAGTGAGGTTGTTTTTTACAAGAGACAACAATTTTTGTGTGGTTAAGATTTTTCAGCCGATTCCCGAATTGAATCGGCATTACGTAGCTTCGGAAGGTTGTGTTTAATTGCTGAGTAATCCCGAAGAAAGTGCACTGTTTAATAGTTACAGTCCAATGAGATATTTATCCCAAAATGCTGATAAGAATGAATGGATTTGAATTTTTCTGATTTAACGGAGCAAATGCAAAACTCCTTTTCCCTCAATGATCTGGCCGTTAGTTCCTTTGGCTTCGTAGCAATAAAAATAGACTCCTTCAGGCGCTGCTCCTCCATTCCACGAAGGATTGTTATTAATTAAGTCGTTACTGTCCTCCTTAAATAAAACATTGCCCCATCGGTTGTAAATAGTGAGCTGTAAATAATGTATGTTTTTGGTATTTAAAAAATAAACGTCGTTTACCTCATCACCGTTTCCCGGGGTAAATACATTGGGAGCCTGAATTTCAGGAACAGTATCATCCGCCGGTTCAGTTTGATTGCAGTCAGAGAACTCAATTAACAGCGCATCGTTGCAGGTGGTATTTTCTCCGCATGTTCCTGATACAAAGGTCAAGCTGGTAACGTTCCCAAAGCTTTCCTCACATAACACGCTTCCTAATTGAGCACCCGTAAGTTTATCTATTTCTACCAATGTTGCTGACGGGCTGATGGCCCATAACTTGTCCTCTATTTCATCATAGGCAAGACCCCGCATTCCGGAAATGGTATTTCCAATCAGGGAAATGGCCGCATTCGATGGGTTTATCTGATAAAGTTTGCCGTTATCTGTTATTCCATACAGCAGATCTAAGTCAGGATTGAATGC
>JBIJBG010000143.1:0-5476 GCA_044345355.1 Flavobacteriales bacterium | reverse complement strand
ATATGAGGGCGAAATTATCGCCATGACCCTGGATTTATTTCACGGTGATGCCGTAAATAAAAGGAACCCGAAACAGAAAGCGGCCGGTTCACTTACCACGGGCGGAACGGACAGTATTTTTCAGTCGGTTTATGTGCATCGGGAATGGGCCTTGGACAAGAAAGGAATCAATCGGCCGGAAATCATCATTCCCGTTTCGGCGCACCCCGCATTTTTTAAAGCCGCTCATTACCTGAACGTAAAAATCGTCAAGGCCGATTTGAATGAACACTTTGAGGTGGATGTGAAAGACGTGGAAAGCAAAATCACCCCACAAACTATTTTAATCGTGGGTTCCGCCGGAAATTACGGGCATGGCATCATTGATCCGATTCAGGCGCTTTCCGACCTTGCGCTGAAACATGATGTAGGACTGCACGTGGATGGCTGTCTGGGTGGTTTTATTTTGGCGTGGGCAGAACCTCTCGGCGTATCCTGTCCGGTGTTTGATTTCCGAATTCCCGGTGTTACCGCCATTTCGGCCGATACCCATAAATACGGATATTCCCTGAAAGGCACATCTACCGTGTTATTCAGCAGTGAGGAGTTGCGCAGGTATCAATACTACACCACGGTGGATTGGCCGGGCGGCGTGTATGTTTCCACCGGATTCAACGGCAGCAAATCGGGCGGATTGTTCGCCGCCACATGGGCCGCCATGGTGCATTACGGAAAAGAGGGTTATATGAACCGCGCAAGAAAAATTTTTGATGTGAACCGCCGTCTGAAAGACACCGTACGCTCAATTCCGGGATTGAAACTCATCGGCGATTCACTTTTTATGACGGCCATTTCTTCGGATGAGTTCAACATTTATCATGTAAACGATTATTTGAAAACAAAAGGATGGCGCATGAACGGACAACAAAATCCCAATGCGTTCCATTTCTGCATTACCGGTCCGCAGATTACCCATGAAGGCATTCCCGATGCATTTGCGAAGGACCTGAAAGAGGCTGTCGTTTATGCCCGTGAACAGAAAGGCGAACCTAAGTCGGCAGCCATGTATGGGGGTGCCGGCAAGGGCATTGATCCGTCCATGTATGAGCCCATGCTCATTGCCTATACGGATGTAACGCAAAGTACCTATCCGTTCTGACGTTAAGCCTGTTTTCAGGACGTGGTTTCTCGGAACCGGGCGATGTTTCTTCTGCATTAAACAGCCTGATCAATTCCCCGGAAAGGTTTGGCTTCTTCCAGTTCATAGGCCAATTCTAAAAGCAGACCGTCCATGCCGAATGCCGCGGCAAATTGCACTCCCATCGGCATTCCGTTTTGGTCCGTTCCCAGAGGCAGGGAAATGGCCGGGTTCCCCGTCACGTTATACATGCCGCAGTAGAGAGCAAAATTCACCGCCCTGCGGGACACTTCCTCATAGGGGATTGTGGGAAAAATAACCGATTTGAGGTGTTTTGTGTGCAAGTACAGGCGACATGATTACATCATACGTATCGAAAAGCTGAAGGGCCTGTTTGCCTAATTGTTTCATTCGGCGCACCGTTGCGGGAAAATGCAGCATGTTTTTTTGGAACTGACTGCTCAGGCCTTCGGTAAACGGTTCTAATTCATGTCTGTTTACGCTGGCTTGGAGTGTGAACCGCGAGAAACGGGTGGTCATGTACGCCAGGAATCCGTAATAATCCAGAAAAAGTCCCGTCATGTTGTCTGCCTCAATCGGAAAATCAATCAGCTCCACTCGGTGGCCGAGGTTTTCCAACAATTGCGCAGTTTCCCGCTGCACGCGTTGCGTATCTTCGTCCTGATAGCCCAAAGCCCCGGGAGGTCGATTGTTTAACCATCCTACTCTGAGTCTTTTTTTTCCGGGACTGTCTTTGGTGCTTAATTCGGGTAATCGGGTATTAAGGTAAAACTTCTCCGCTGCGCTGAAAAAGAGAGCCGTATCACGAACGGTTCGTGTAAGTACTCCCTGATGTATGATTTGGATGG
Source organism: Flavobacteriales bacterium (assembly GCA_044345355.1). Lineage (GTDB taxonomy): Bacteria > Bacteroidota > Bacteroidia > CAIKAF01 > CAIKAF01 > JAKRSD01. The sequence continues at coordinate 3,490 of JBIJBG010000143.1, read as the reverse complement.
GCAGCAGTTCGCTGCCGTCTAAACCGTGAATGCGTCCGCGCGTTGGTTTTAAACCCACCAAACCGCAAATGGAAGCCGGAATGCGGATGGAACCGGCTCCGTCATTCGCCGTGGCTATGGGCACTACTCCCGAAGCCACCAGCGCGGCTGAACCGGATGAGGAGCCCCCGGTGGTGTAGTCGGTATTCCATGGGTTTCTCGTTACGGCCCAACGTTCGTTTTCGGTGCTGCAAATCAACCCGAATTCGGGTAGGGTGGTTTTGCCCAGGTTAATGAGTCCGGTTGACAGGAATTGGTTCACAAATCGGCTGTTCTTTTTTGCCGGTTTGGCTTTAAAAACGCCCGTTCCCAATTGGGTGGGATATCCGGCGATAGGATCCGTGTCCTTAATGAATGTAGGTATTCCGGCAAATGCTCCTGATTTAGGTAGGGGCGTTTTTCGGGCTTCTTCGTACATGCTCAGCACGATGGCATTGAGTGACGGATTCACTTTTTCGGCACGGGAAATGGCCGCCTCCAAAACTTCCTTCGGATGTATTTCCCGATTTCGGGTGGCCTCGGCCAGTGCCATGGCATCTGAATTGCCCAGGGCGTCATCGGTGAATGCGGATATTCTTTTTGACATGGGGTATGCGTTTGGTTAAAGATAAAAAAAAGCCCCGACCATGGCCGGGGCTTTGATGTATTTAAGTTAAATCAACATCAGCTTTTCAAAAACTGACGCAATACATATTGCAGAATACCTCCGTGTCTGTAGTATTCAATTTCAATCTGAGAATCGAGGCGGCAATCGGCCTTGAAGGTGATTTGTGTTCCGTCCGCTCGCTGGGCGGTTACGGTCATTTCTTTACCGGGAGTAAGGCCTTCGCCTATTCCCAGAACAGAGAAAGTTTCTTCGCCGGAAAGTCCCAGTGAAGTCGCGTTTTCTCCGGCCTTGTACACCAAAGGCAATACACCCATACCTACCAGGTTGCTGCGGTGGATGCGCTCGTAGCTTTCGGCAATAACCGCTTTCACACCCAACAGGAATGTACCCTTGGCTGCCCAGTCTCTCGATGACCCTGAACCATATTCTTTGCCTGCCAAAACGATGAGAGGCGTTTTTTCAGCCTGGTACCGCATGCTGGCATCGTACACGGTAGTTTCCTCGCCGGTGGGCAGGTATTTGGTGAAACCGCCTTCTTGTGAGGCCAATTTGTTTTTGATGCGCACGTTGGCAAAAGTGCCGCGCATCATTACCTCATGGTGTCCGCGGCGGCTGCCGTAGCTGTTGAAATCGGCCTTGGCTACGCCACGTTCAGTCAACCATTTTCCCGCAGGTGTGGATTCTTTGAAGGAGCCGGCGGGAGAAATATGATCGGTAGTGATGGAATCTCCCAACATCAGAAGCGTGCGTGCTCCCGTGATGTCTATGGGCGTTCCGGCTTCGGCGGACAGATTATTGAAGAAAGGCGCTTCGGCGATGTAGGTGGATTCGGAATCCCAGGCAAAAATTTCGCCTGTGGGGGCTTCTAATGCTTTCCAGGCATCGTCGCCTTCAAAAACGGTAGCATAGCTTTCTGCAAAATCTTTGCTCGTAACGGCTTTCCGCACCATTTCATGAATTTCCTCGTTGGAGGGCCAAATGTCCTTCATGAAAACGGGATTGCCGTTTCTGTCCGTGCCGAGTGGTTCGTTGAAGATATCGATATCCACTCTTCCTGTGATGGCGTAAATCACTACCAGCATGGGAGAAGCGAGGAAATTCATTTTTACCTGAGGGTGAATCCGTGCTTCAAAGTTCCGGTTACCGGAAATGACGGAAGTAACTACCAGTTCTCCGCTGTCCACGGCGGCTCCGATGTGGTCTGGCAACGGACCGGAGTTTCCGATACAGGTGGTACAACCGTATCCTGCCAGATTGAATTTCATGGCTTCAAAATCTTTCAGCAGATCGGCGTTGATTAGGTAATCGGTAACGGCACGTGAGCCGGGAGCCAAAGATGTTTTTACCCAAGGCTTAACCGTAAGTCCTTTTTCCAAGGCTTTGCGAGCTACCAGCCCCGCGCCGATCATCACATCCGGGTTGGACGTGTTGGTGCAGGAGGTAATGGAGGCAATCACCACGGCTCCGTCCTTCAGATCGTAGGTGCCGTCAGGGGCATTTACGGAGATTTTTTTATCCGAACTGCCGTAGGTGCGGCCGAATCCCTTTTCCAACTCGGCGGCGTAAGTGGATTTGAAATCTTTCAGCAGAATTTTATCCTGTGGACGTTTTGGTCCTGACACGGTGGGTTCCACGGTGCTTAGGTCTAATTCCAACACATGGGTGTATGTAATTTTGTCCTCATCGGCACGCCAGAGCATGTTGGCTTTGCAGTAATCTTCCACCAGCTTAATCTGCTCTTCGCTGCGGTTGGTTTTGCGCATGTAATCGAGCGTGCGGTCATCAATGGGGAAGTAGGTCACCGTACATCCGAACTCCGGACTCATGTTGGAAACGGTTGCGCGGTCGGGCACGGAGAGTGTATCCAACCCGGGACCGAACACCTCTACGAATTTTTCTACCACGCCATATTTGCGGAGCAGGTTCGTGATCGTGAGTACCATGTCGGTGGCGGTAGTTCCTTCGCGCAGACTTCCGGTAAGTTTAAGGCCGATAACTTCGGGCATGGTAAAGAAAAGCGGTTGTCCTAAAAGAGCAGCTTCTGCTTCAATGCCGCCTACACCCCAGGCAATAACACCGATTCCGTTCACCATGGGGGTATGTGAATCGGTACCCACGAGTGTGTCGGGGAATGCATATCCGTCGCGCGGAATGATTCCTTTGGCCAAATATTCCAGGTTTACCTGGTGGCAAATCCCCATTCCGGGAGGCACCACACCGAAATTGTCAAATGCTTTCTGTGCCCATTTCAGGAATTGGTAGCGCTCTTTATTGCGTTCATATTCCAAGGCCACGTTTTTCGACAGGGCATCTTTGGTTCCGAAATAATCAATCTGAACGGAATGGTCTATCACCAAATCCACGGGAACCAGCGGATTGATCTGAGAACCTTTTTTTCCCTTGCGTACTGCTTCGGCTCGGATGGAGGTGATATCCACCACGGCCGGAACTCCGGTAAAATCCTGCATGAGCACACGCGCCGGCTTAAAGGGGATTTCCTTATCTGCCGGTTTGGGCTGCCAATTCAGAATGGTATCTACATTTTCTTTGGTGATGGCAAAGTCATCAAAATTGCGGATGGCATTTTCCAATAAAACCCGGATGGAGAAAGGCAGACGGGAAATGTTTTTTCCCTGCGCCTCCAGATCAGCGAGGCTGTAATATTTATATGTCCCCAGGGCGGTGTTTAGTTCCCGGCGTATGCCGTACAAGTCTTTTTCCATGATGCTCTGTGTTTCGGTTTGATTATTCGTTCCAGCTGCAAAAGTAATACTTTGGCGGTAGTTTTAAAATAGGTCAATCATTCATTGGCCCAGCATCGCTTTTGGCAAGTTTTTTAGTGTA
>JBIJBG010000244.1:0-3367 GCA_044345355.1 Flavobacteriales bacterium | reverse complement strand
GCATCGTAAATTTTCTGTTTTTCCGGAAGTTTCGAAAAACGGCTTAACGGTCTGATGAATCTTGTGTTTTCGGGTGTTTTATCACCGTGGGATAACTGTCCTGAGAGGTTTTCATCTCCCTCAAAATCAGGCACCCAAATTTCCGAAAATGAGCCCGTGAATTTTTGGTTCATTTTTTTTACCAGAAAATCGGTCAGGCTTAAACCTGTTTGAATGTTCAGTTGATGTGTGATGAATATGGATGGTACGAGATCGGAAAATGCTCCGTATCGGTTATCGCTGATTATGCCTTGAATATTCAAGTCTTCTACCGCTTTTTTGATGAACCGTTTTTCATTGGCTATGCCTAAAAGCTGTGAGGGTGATTGCAGTGCCATGTAAAGAGGCATGAAACGCGCGTAGACGGGGTAACGCACGGGAACACCCGGAAATTTAATCCACGACAAATCGGGGAATTCCTGCCTGAGTAACCCGAGCGGTGCGGCATCTGCGGCAATAACAGGCTCTGCCCCGGCATTGATCAGTTCGCGGATTACGGGCACACACCGCACGGCATGTCCTAATCCCCAATCCAGGGGGCAAACCAGAATGCGTGGTTTTTGGTTCATTTTAGCCGTTGAAGATAAAAATTCCCCGCTTTTCTTTTCTGTCCCCGTTTCTCTTTTTTATTTTTACGGAAAATCAACAGCTATGAAACATGCCCTTGTTACTGGTGCGGGAAGGGGAATAGGGCGGGCCGTCACCGAAAAATTAGCATCCGCAGGTTATCAGGTAGTCGCCGTGGCGCGCACAAGGGAAGATCTTACCGGTTGGCCATTTCCGGAACGGGTACACGGTTTTGTTGCGGACATCACGGATGACTCACAGAGGAAGGATTTGTATCAGTTTTGCCTGGCCCAAAACCGGTTGCCTCATGTTTTGGTGAACAATGCCGGGTTGTACACACCGGATAAGGTTACCGGAGAACTGTCCATGTTGGAAGACAGTCTCCAAATCAATCTGATTCAGGTGCGGGAACTTACCTCCCTATTTTGGGATCATATGGCTACGGCGAAGAACGCTCATGTTTTTAATATCATTTCGGTTCTGGGTCGCGAAATACGGCCCGAAGCCGCATCCTACACCATCGCCAAGCATGCCTTGGCGGCATACAATAAGCTGCTGGTGCATGATGGAAAAACCCGTGGCATAAAGGTAACGGGGATTTTTCCGGCATCTGTATATACATCCGCATGGGTAGGAACGGGCGTGAATCCGGATTTGCTGATTACTCCCCACGATGTGGCTTCCATTCTGGAGGCTTCATTGCTTCTCTCTCCGGCCGCCGTTCCCGAAGAAATTCATTTGGGCTGCATGACACCCGGTTTTTGATATGACCTTCAGCCGGGCCCCTTTGGTGAAATGGATAGTTCCTCTCATGGGGGGAATATGGACATGGGATCTGGCAGGTAATGCTCCGTATTGGGCTCTTTACTTTATTTTACCGATTATTCCTTTTCTTTTTTATTGGGCGTATTCAAAGGCAAATCGATTTTCTGATACCACTTTTTTCGGCTTGTCCGTTTGGGTGATATTATTTTTCGGATCCTGGTGGTGGGCCGGATTTTTTTCATCCAATGAAAGCCGTTTGCCGGAAGATAAATCCATGTGGGTAAAAGTAATTCTGGAGGATACGCCTGAACTGAAGTCGGGACGCTATCGGGCTGCGGCTAAGGTTATTGAATATGTTACCGCAGAAGATTCAGCGTGTGTGAGAAGTCGGGTTCTCCTTTATTTTCAACCCGATGTGCCTTGTTCTGATTGGGCCGCGGGAGACGAATTATGGCTTCAGTGCAAATTCCTGCCGATACGGCCTTCGATGAATCCCGGCGAATTTAATATGGAACGTTACTATAGGTTTAAGGGCATTTTCAGCCGTGCGTATGTGTCTGCCCGTGATGTGATCCGGCATAAACCAATAACCGGTTTTTCCTTCGCCCGATTTTTTTCTGATGTCCGCCAATCGTTATCTGATCGTATTGATGAAGCCTTTCGCTCGCCACGCGAAGCCGGTTTGGGGAAAGCCCTTGTTTTTGGGTACAAAACCGAATTGGATGAGGAAACCGTGCAGGCTTTTTCCCGCTCGGGAACATCGCATGTGCTGGCGGTCTCCGGGCTTCATGTGGGTATCATCTGGCTCATGATGGATCGTTTGCTTTATCCCCTAAGCCGCACCCGTCGGTTAAGGTGGATTAAATTTGCCTTATCACTTGCTTTTTTATGGTTCTATGCCCTGCTCACCGGCATGAGTCCTTCCGTAACCAGGGCCGCTTTCATGTTCTCTTTCATGGCCCTTTCTGCGGTGGCTGGCCAACGGTATAATTCAGTCAATATATTGGCTTTCTCGGCTATAGTTTTGCTGTTGTTTAACCCGACCGCTCTTTTTTCTCCCGGATTTCAGCTTTCTTATGCTGCCGTAGCCGGAATTTTAATCATGTATCCGCTCATCAACGGGGCATTCTATTTCCCGCAGAAAATTCGTTCAGGATTATGGGGCATGACTGCCCTCACCTTGGCTGCGCAAATAGCTACCACACCGATTACGTTGTATTGGTTTGGCAGTTTTCCCACCTGGTTTGCTTTTTCTAATTTGCTGATCGTGCCGCTCTCGGGTATTGCGCTGTATGCGGGTGTGACCGGCCTTATTCTGGCTTCCGTCCCTCATTTGGGTTCATTACTTATGCATCTTTTTCAATTATTTATTAAGGTGATGCTGTCTTTGGCGGAATTTTTTTCGGATCTGCCCAATGCTGTCATTGCCCTTTCTTTTTCGCTCTCAGAGGGAGTTATGGCCGTATTTTCTTTGGCTTTCGCTATCCTCTTCGTTCAGCGGAAACGCTTTGTCTATTTTGCTTTTTTTGTTTCGCTCCTGATGAGTATGGTGGGATTTCGAATAAGCCGTGAATGGCAGTGGAAACATAGGGAAAAATGGGTGGCTTACCCGCTTAAAAAGGGGGCTTTGTTTCGCTATGTGAACGGTCGTACGGCTTATGATTACGCCACGCCCGGTTTCGACTCTTCCTCATATCGGTTTTCGGTTTTACCTTCTGACCGGAATTGGGGGATACGAAAAAAAACACCCCTGTCGGATGTAAACGGGTTAGTTTCGGTACCGGGATTTCGGTTGGTTGTGCTTCAAAAAAGGCACTTTGTTTCATCCGATTTTTCACCCGTTATGTGTAATGCGGTTGTCCCGGGACCTGATGTTGCTTTTTTGGATGTTGAAAAACTTTTGGACCGCTTTCGCTTCAATTACATGCTGCTTACGGCAGAAACACCAAGAAAGCGAAGAGAAAAATGGACTTCAATCTGCCGGGAATGGGGAATA
>JBIJBG010000093.1:0-7684 GCA_044345355.1 Flavobacteriales bacterium | reverse complement strand
AACGCTGAAAATCACCAACCAAAGCGGCGTAATCATCCATCGTCTTTATGGCATCTATCTGTTTCATATAAGGTAACAGCGGTGTTACTCCCAATTGTTCGATATTGGCAGTATCCATGAAGGAGCGATGAAAATCGGCAATAAGTTGCTCGTTACTTCCTTTTTTCCAATCGCTTTTTTTCGTGAGTTCGTCGAGTATGCCCTTAATTTTCACTTCCAGATTTTCCTTATCCAAAATGCTGAAAGCTCCCCATTTGGATTCGGTACCCGGAATGGGATTATTTTTTTTCCAGTTGCCGTTGGCAAATTGGTCAAAATCATCGCAGGGGGCCGTGCTGCTGTCTATGGCACTCATGTCGAAGGCGGGTACTTTGGTCATGGCCTCACTTGTTTTCGGTTTGCAGGAGGTGAAATTAATCATGGTAAAAATAAATGCCGATGCGGCACCGGCCAGAAGGATTTGTTGTTTCATATCGTTGTATTGTTTTATTTTTTAAGTCCGATTTCGGCCAGGCGCTCCTCCAGATATTCCCCGGCGCTTATGGGTTCATAATGCAAAGGGTTCTCTTCTGTTACGCAGCTATCCAGCGCGTCCAATTTCATTTCACTTCGCGGATGAAGAAAAAACGGAATGGAGTATCGGCTGGATCCCCAAAATTCCCTGGGTGGATTTACCACCCGGTGTGTGGTGCTTTTCAGACGGTTGTTGGTAAGCCTTTGCAGCATATCACCCACGTTTACCACCACTTGTTCTGGAAGGGCGGTCACGGCCACCCATTCGCCTTTTTTGTTTAATATTTCCAAGCCGTCGGCGCTCGCTCCCATCAACAGGGTAATCAGATTGATATCCTCATGGGCACCCGCACGCACCGCATTTTTTGGCTCAGAAGTAATCGGGCCATAATGAATAGGCCGGAGAATGCTGTTTCCATGGTGAATTTTGGCATCAAAATAATGTTCATCTAACCCCAGATAGAGCGCAATGGCACGCAACATATCCCTGCCTGCAGCTTCCAGCTTCCTATATGCTTCCATGCCTTTTTCATTAAACTCAGGGACTTCATCACAATAGATGTTGTCGGGATATTCCTTTTTAATCGGATCATCCCCCGAAACCTCCTGGCCGAAATGCCAAAACTCCTTTAAATCGGCCACCTCACTGTCTTTGGCCTTTTCCCGTCCGAAACTGGTATAGCCCCGCTGCCCGGCCAATTCTTTGATTTCGTATTTTTCTTTGATTTCCCGTGGAAGGGAGAAAAAATTTTTGACGGATTCATAAAGAGCGTCACGGAGCTGATCACTCAATCCGTGGTTTCTCACGGCTACAAAGCCAACTTCCTCATACGCTTTTCCAAGAGATTGTACAAAGGCAGCCCGCTGCTCGGGTGATCCGCTGGTAAAATGGGCCAGATCAACGGCCGGAATGGATTGGTTCATGGTTTCTATAGATCAAAAAAAACGTTCACGAAAATCTAAAAAAAAATCCAAATGAAAGACCTCATCAGTTAACAATCTGCAAAACAACTTTGGGCATTATTAACAAAATTATGAAGTGTATGATACCTTTGTAGTTGTGAGGTTTGTTGAAAACATCAGAATGCACCTGCTTATGCGGCATGCTGTAAGGCATGCGGGACGGCAATCTGTGGCCTGTGGCTTAGACAATGCCAAGCGCATAGGAATTCTTTATCATGCAGGCTACAAAGGTTCAGAAGAATTAATCCGAAACTTCGCGCAGGAAATTAAAACGCCCCGCAATGAGGTGAGAACGCTTGGTTTTGTGCCTACCAAACACGAAGATGAACTCCCGAAGGCGCGTTTGGGAATGGATTTTTTCGGACTGAAAGGGCTTGATTTTTCTTATCGTTCCTCAGCGGGTGAGGTGATTACCTTTACGGAAACTCCCTTTGATATGTTGATAGATCTTAACGTTGCGGATGAACCGGCCTTGTTGAGAATTTGTGCGGATTCGGCCGCCCGGTTTAAGGTTGGGGGTAGGGGAAAAGGAGCCTGTTTTTTGGACCTGCTAATTGAAAATCATCGGCCCGCGGGTCGTTATTCGGAGGTAAAAGTAATCAGCGACTTAATTAAACACATACAGCAATATGCCTACACATTTCAACCCGGTTCCGCTAGGTAAAGGAACGGGAATTGCCATAGTGACGCCGTTTACGCCTGAAGGCAGAATTGATTATTCCGCCTTGGAAAGGCTCATTGACCATTGGATTGACGGCGGAGTGGATTATCTCGTGGTTATGGGCACAACGGGCGAAAATGTAACCTTGGAAAAAGAGGAAAAAATAGCGCTTTTTGATTATTGTTCGGATGCCATCGCCGGACGGGTTCCTCTCGTAGTCGGTATCGGAGGCAATTACACTGAGGAGATTATACGTAATTTCTCGCTATATGATTTGTCCAAAGCTTCGGCAGTTCTTTCTGTTTCGCCGTATTATAACAAGCCGAATATGCACGGGGTGTATGAACATTTTGCCCAAGTGGCCAAAAATTCTCCCATTCCCGTGATACTTTATAATGTTCCCGGGCGCACCGGCAGCAATATGACGGCAGAAGTTACATTGAAACTGGCAGCTGATTTTTCAAATATTCTTGGCATTAAAGAAGCCTCCGGAAATTTAGATCAGATTTCCCGCATCATCAAACAGACGCCCAGGGAGGATTTCCGTGTTATATCGGGCGACGATAATCTTACCCTGCCCATCCTCGCTTCGGGCGGAGATGGTGTTATATCAGTGGTAGCCAATGCATATCCTGCCAAATTTTCGCAGATGGTACGGCTTTGTCTTGACGGCAAATTTTCAGAAGCGCGGCGACATCATTACGATTTATTTGATTTTACCAATCTGCTTTTTGCCGACGGAAGTCCGGGCGGCGTAAAAACGGCGCTTGAGGAAATGGGGTTTTGCTCTTCCAAACTGCGTCTGCCTCTGATGCTCCCTTCCGATTCGGTAGCGGAAGCCATTCGGTCTTTCGTGAAACACAATCCGGATGCATGACATTTGAAGAAAAATTAAAAAGCGGTCTGCGCCGGAGGAAGTTTTGGTACATCAGCATTCCGCTTTTGGTATTATTATGTCTGTATTTTGCCCGAATTCCCATCCTCCGGGAAATGTATGGATTTTTGAATGTAGGCCAGGAGCCTGTAAAAAAATATGATTTCGGTTTGGTACTGGGCGGTGATCCGATAGGCCGAACGGCTATGGCGGCGAAACTGTACAAAGAGCGAAAAATAGGAAAAATAATCTGTACAGGCGGTCAAATTCCCCGCCCTCTGGAGGCGCTCGGCATTTTGGTGACAGAGGCCGAAAGTGCCCGAGAAAGATTAATTACTTTAGGAATTCAGGAAGATGCCATTTTGGTGATTAATAAAGGAACATCCACATTAGAAGAAGTAGAGGCGATGAATTTGTTTTTTGAAGGAGAACACGCAGGAAAAACATTACTGCTCATCACCTCAGAAACGCACACGCGACGGGCAAAAAACGTTTTCTCGGAATATGGAAAAGGCTGGGGAGAAATGGCCATTACGGGAAGTTTGCCAACCCAGTATAAACCTGAAGAATGGTGGCGTACGGAACACGGCTTTTTGGCCGTGTATGAAGAATGGTTGAAAACCGTATACTACTGGTTTGCTTATTAACGCCTAAACCAAATGATAACCGACCGATTCAGTCACCTTTCCCAAGGAATGATACAATGTGGTAAACTCGGTAAAGTTAAGCTGTTGAGAGGCATCGCTTTTCGCTACGGAAGGATCGGGATGCATTTCAATCAAAAGACCGTCTATTCCCATGGCTGCACAAGCGCGGGTAAGATCCGGCACGCCGTAGGCGTATCCCATGGCATGGCTGGGATCCAAAACCACCGGCAGATTGGTTTCATTTTTCAAAAAGGCGACGCCGCATAAATCAAGAGTGAACCGAGTTTTGGTTTCAAAAGTTCTGATACCGCGCTCACAAAGAACAACATTCGGATTTCCGCCCGAGAGGATAAACTCGGCTGCCTGCACAAATTCCTGAAGCGTACTTCCGAATCCGCGTTTCAACAACACCGGTTTTTGGGTTTGTCCGCAACGCCTGAGGATACCCTGATCATACATGGCTTTCGCACCTATCTGCACAATATCGCTGTGTTCTATCACTTCATCCACGTGGGAGGCATCCCTCACTTCGGTAATAACCGCCAATCCGTATTTTTCACGCATTTTGCCGAGAAGTTTCAGGCCTTCCAGTCCCATTCCCTGAAATGAGTAGGGTGAAGTACGCGGTTTATAACACCCTGCGCGCAAAATTTTTACCCCGAGTATCATGCATAATTCGGCAGCCCGGGTGATTTGTTCTTCAGATTCAACGGAACAGGGCCCCGTGATCATAACGGTATTGCGGGTATCACCACCTATCAGCACGTTTCCCAACTTCACTTCCCGGGTATTTTTACGATATTTTCTGGAGGCTAATTGAATATCCGAACCGGTATCAGTCCACTCAGAGGCAAATTGGACCAAACCGGCCGGCAATTCTTTCAGATTTCCGCCCGTAATCAGCAGCTGACGTCCATTTTCCTGCAGATGTATGGCCCGAAAAGTAATACCCAAATCAGCAGCCTGTTGGTACGAAATATCCTCATTAAGTAGAATAATCATGATTCTCCTTTGATTAGTGAATTAAATGTGAGAAAGCCTGAAAGTCGTTTTTCGGCATCGGTTACCGGAAGAAAATTCACCGGGAAGGACTGCCGTTTAATAAGACGGAGCAAATCGGTTATATCGGCGGATTCTTCAATGGTCAGTGGGTTTCGGTTGATGTAATCATCCGCCGGTAAATGATGAAGTCCATCTCTGTGTTTTAATACGGCCCGTCGTATGTCTGCATTACTGCTGATTCCCGTCAACACTCCTGATCTGCTTTTGTAAAATACAAAACCCTGTCCGAAACGTTCGATTTCTTCCACGGCCTTTAAAAAGGTGGCTTCATCTTCCAAAATTTGGGGCATATGGTTATGGCCGTCCATAAAATCGGCTACGGTGAAATTCCCCGCCACTTCGCGATGCAGCAGCTCCAACATGGCCATGCCGGGTATGGCATTATTCACAAGGAAGGATCCGGACACCACGGAATCAACCCCTAATAGGCGCAGAATAAATGATACTTCGCCATTTACACCGCCGTCCACATGAATGCGTTTGCCCGGAAAGAGGCGGCCAAATTCACGTATGCGCTGAAAGTTTGATTTATTAAACACACCGCCACTTTGTCCGGGTGTGGTAGTCATAAAAAGAACGAAAAAACAGGAATCAACAAAGGGTGCAAAGGAAGATAGGGGAGTATCGGAAACAAGGGCAATACCGAACCGTGTGCTTGTATTTTCCGGAAAATGGAAAGGTTTCCGGGCATCTTCTATTTGCACCTGAACATATTCCACGCTCAATTTCACAGCCTGGTCAATGAACGGCTGGGGATCTTCGGAAATAATATGAAGATCGATGGGCGTATTACTTATTTTCCGTATCCGGAGGATATCATCAAACACTTCAGGCCGATTGTTACAGTCCAAGTGGAACATATCAATCCGGTAAGCATCGAGGCTGACCGCCAATTCTTCGAGTTCCTTATTAAGACCTGAATAGAGCGATGCGGAAATCTTCATGCCTTACGATCAGGTAAAAATGGGAGAAGACATTTCGTGTGGACGTGGAATTATACTCAAAACGGGAATCTCACTGTTGTTAATAATGACCTGAGCCTGAGATCCGATGAACAGGTCGGTAAAATCCGTCTCCTGTTGAGTCATGATCATCAATAAATCGGCATTCACATTTTTACTGAATTCCAAAATGGTATCAGCTACAGAACCTTTTTTATTCACCAAATCACTGGTTACCTGCACGCCATGCTCCTCTACATATGTGTGCACTTGGGTCATTTGACGTTTCAGGTGGTTGATTACGAATTCATCATCCGTTTCTATCACGGAAACCGTAATAATCAGCGAACCGAATGCTTTGCCAAATTCAATGGCCTTTCCCACTTTTTCTCTTGTTTCCTTGGTCAGGTCAAGCGGCAACACAATGATTTTACACCCTTTGGTATGGCGTTTTCCTTTGATGGTAATTACCGGTGTATGGGATTGCTTCACAACACGGAGAGCATTTGAACCGATAAATTTTTTCTTCAATCCATGGGATCCTGCGGTACCCATGATGATAAAGGAAGCCTTCAACTCATCGGCTACCTCGTTTATCTCCTCATAAATTTTTCCGGTGCGAACTTCTGATGTTACAGAAAAATTTCTTTCCCGGCGTATTCCTTCACCCGTCTCATTCAGTTTGGCGAGGATTTCCCGATGTACATCATCTTCATGTTCTTTGCTCCCGAAAAGACCGGGAGCATCTTTTACATAAACGAGATGAATGGAAGCGTTCAACGTTTCGGCCACGTTACAGGCCTGATCCAAGGCAATTAGAGATTGTTCGCTCCAATCGAGCGGCACGATGATCATGGATTTATCAGTCATGTTATCCGGGTTTGTTAAATTTGGTCGCAAAATTAGTAAAACGGGATGGCTTTTCAAACCCTTTTTTTTCCACCTTCCGAGCTTATTATTACTCCGCGGGGTGCCATTTATCATTTGAATTTAACTCCGGCCGAAATAGGGGATACCATTTTTTTGGTAGGAGATCCAAACCGCACCGATAAAGTAGCCGCTCATTTTGATTCCATTGAACTGAGCCGGGAACACCGCGAGTTTAAAAGCATTACGGGAACGATTGCCGGAAACCGGGTTACCGTACTAAGCACCGGTATCGGCACCGATAATATAGATATCGTGATCAATGAGCTGGATGCTTTGGTCAATATTGATTTTGATACAAGATGTGAGAAACCTGAAAAAAAATCCCTTCGGTTGATTCGCCTGGGCACCTCCGGATCTCTTTCGGAAGATATTCCCGCCGGTTCAGTTGTGGTTTCAGCCTTTGGCGTGGGCACTGATGGACTTTTGAATTATTACCGCTGTTCATTCACTCCCGAAGAAGAGAAACTGGCCAATACCTTTTCCTCCATTTCCGGCTATCCGGAATCCTGGGCTACACCTTATGCCGTAAAGGCTGATTCTGAGTTGTTTCATTCCTTGGCCGGACAGGCCTTTTCCGGAATTACGGTGACCGCCTGCGGTTTTTACGGCCCTCAGGGCAGGATCTTAAGAGCAAAGCCACAATTGGATGATTTATTGTCTCGCTATCAAAAGGTAACCTTTCAAGACTTGAGAGTAACCAACTTTGAAATGGAAACATCCGCCATTTATGGAATGAGCCGTATTTTGGGACATAAGGCTGTTTCCGTTTCCGTGATCGTGGCTAACAGGGTGCGAAAGGAATTCAGTGCCGATCCTGATGCCGATGTGGAAAAAATGATCCGACAGGTGCTCCAAAATGTTTTTGGGGCATAGTATTTGTTTTCTTTTCTTCGTAACGTAAATGAGCGAGACTTACTCAACTACCGATATTTTTCCCGTAATGGAACACTTTTACACCATACAGGGTGAAGGTGCCAATGCGGGCAGAGCGGCTTATTTCATTCGGTTAGGTGGCTGTGATGTAGGTTGTGTCTGGTGCGATGTGAAAGAATCTTGGGATGCTTCGGCGCATCCGCAGCTTTCGATAGGAGAG
>JBIJBG010000059.1:0-9655 GCA_044345355.1 Flavobacteriales bacterium | reverse complement strand
TTTCAGGAAACTCTGGATTAAAAAATAAATCATTTCTACTCGAAATCTTTGCCATGTTCTATAAAAGTAACCCTAAAATGTTATTTCGGACTCAAACAGTGTCTGGAAAAACAAGCCTAAAAAATAGACTTTTTCATATTTATAGTTTACTTTTTGCCACTTTAAGAATTATATACAACTAAAAATCAATATCTTAAGTCAGATGTTAAAAATGGCGAAATTTGTCCATAGAAATTATTTAAAACCGCTTTACCTTTGACATGTAAGTTTTCCTAAACCAAAAAATACTACGCACAGGGACTTACTAAAGATTAGGACTGTCAAACGAGTCTGCCGCCCGGTAGACTCGTTTGGTTTTTAACCAAACCAAATTCTCTTAAGGAACTTCTTATTTAGCCCTTTCTTTATATTCCTTTGTTTTGGTATTCACCCGAATCCGTTCTCCCTGATTGATGAACAAAGGAACCATCACACGGGGACCATTCTCCACGGTGGCAGGTTTCAAGGAACCTCCTGAAGTATCGCCTTTTATACCAGGCTCGGTGTAGGTTACTTCCACTTCTATCAACTCAGGCAATTCCGCATAAAGAGGCAACTCCTTTTCGGCATGAAATACAATTTCAATTCCCTCCATTCCGTCCTTTAAAAATTCGGGAGAGTCTATCAGTTCTTCTGAAAGTAAAACCTGTTCATAGGTCTGCTGGTGCATAAAATTATACCCTCCGTCATCTTTGTACAAAAACTGATGAGGCCTTCGCTCTATGGTTTGCACATTGATGGTCTCGCTGCCGCCGAAGGTATGATCAATTATTTTTCCCGTGTTGAGACTTTTAAGTTTGGTCCTCACGTTGGAAGCGCCTCTGCCCGTTTGAAACCGCAGAAATTCCATCACAACAAATAACTCTTTATTCAACTCGATACAAAGTCCTCTTTTTAAGTCAGCAACAGTAGCCATTATTTGAATTTTATAAACTGGCGCGAAGTAAATAGAAATTTTGCGGATTTAAAAATCAGGGATAGAGGCTAAACAAGGGTATATGCTTCTGATGAGGCAAAACTTAGTACCTTCGGGTTTATGTTCGGTAAAAAAACAGGCTTTGCTCTATTTTGCGCAGCTCTATCTCACGGTGCATTTGCACAGAAACCGCCCGAAATATTTATCCATGATGCATACACGGAAAGACCGATTCCAGGTGTTTGGCTGATCCCGGACAGAGGAGACGACACACTTTTTGCTGATGATAATGGATACCTATCCGAAAAGGCGCTGCTGAGAACCAACTTTATTGCGGTGGGGACGAAAGGATATCAAATAGACACCTTGATCATCTTTAGGGGCGGCATTTACCGCGTATTTTTAATACCCGATGCCAAAAACCTGAATCTTGTCGGTATTGTGTCGGAAAGAACCGACGGAAATAAATTATTGACGCCCCTTTACGGAGCGAGAATAAACAAAGATGAACCATTCACCTTTGACAACCTGCAGATGCCCCGGTTTTTAAATACCATACCCGGAGTGCAATGGGAACAACGGGGAGTGGGCGGAAGTGCGAAACTTTCGGTAAGAGGTTCGGGCTGGAGAAGCAACTTCGGTATAAGAGGAACACGGATTTACCTAGATGATTTGCCTCTTTCCCAGTCGGACGGGTTTGGGTTGCCCGAGTTAGCAGATCCCTACTTTTTCGAATCGCTGGAATTCTTTAAAGGCCCTGCAGGAGTAAGCTATGGCGGGTATGCGGGAGGTTCACTGATTCTAAAAACGAAAACACCCGAAGAATACGGATTAACCTTTGACTTTGGCACCACCGCCGGTTCAGACAGGCTGCTGCGTGCTCAGGCAGGAGCCTCCTACACCGCGAGAAATTTTCATGTCTATGCCAAAGGCATGAGCATGGTTCACCGGGGATATCGGAAACAAGAATATGTAAATAGAAAACTATACATGGCCGGCGCAGATTGGCAGTTTCACCCCAACCATACCCTCATTATGAAAGCAATTTACGGGGTTTCCAACTGGGGTTTGCCGGGAGATCTTACGGCCACTCAGGCTGCTTCGGATCCGCAAATGGCCAATCCCTATTCCCTGGCCGTTTCAGCCAGACTGGAAAAACAGTTTTTCCGTGGCGGCATTACCCACCGTTTCAGACAGGGAGAACGTTTCACCAATGAATTCACCATTTACGGCAGCTTCACGGATAAGTATAACCCATACGGCACAGTTTCCACCTTTTCCGGAATTAAAGATGAACAGATATGGGGTGTCGGCATTAGAGAAAATGCCGATTTGTATTTCGGGAAAAAATACCCTCTGCACGTGCAGGCCGGTTTTGAATATCAGACAGAAACCACAAACGGCAGGGAAACCGAAAATATGGGTGGGCTGGAAGGAAAGGAGAGAAGCCGATATAACCTCTCCCATCATCTCTTTTTTGCCTACCTGAAAGGCGCACTTTTATTACCACACGAAATCCGGATAGAGGGAGGACTTAACACTGCCGTTTCCGGAATCCAAAAAAACAAGTTGACCCCTGATACGGCTAAAAATGAAACGGCATCAGGCGGCAAACCCGGATTTTATCCCTTTATCGGCTTTTCCAAAAAAGCCGGTAAAAACTTTTCTTTCTTCACGCGCTATTCGCATGGATACACCACGCCCACTCTGACAGAACTATTGGGTGAATCCGGATTTCTGAATGCAGACTTGGGCAATGAACGGATGCAACAAGCCGAATTAGGCACCAGAGGGCAACTTAACGCAATTATCATGAGCTGGGGATTGGGAGCCTATTACCATCATTTTACGCGCTATATCGTGCCCTTCTACCCCACTCCGGAATCACCCGTACGGTACACCAATGCCGGTGCCGCATCCCAATGGGGTGTAGAAGCCGAGTGGGATTACTCTCCTTACAGGGCAAAAAAGGCAAAATCGGTACTCAGGCAAAGTGACATTGCCCTGAGGTATCAGTACACCCGGGGACGATTTGTCGAATTCACGGAAGGCGGAACCGATTATTCCGGTCATCAAATTCCCGGAACTGCCTTCCATCGTATCACCTTGTTGGGATGTTTGGTTTTCCGTTATGGATTTCGGCTGGATATGGATTTTGCGTATCGAAGTGGAATTTTGCTCAACTACATAAATACGGACCGCACTCCGGGAATTTTTCGCGGAAATATGCGTGTAGCCTGGAGCGGCACCCTTTTTTCCGTTTTGCATCCCGAGGTCTTTTTCGGCATAAATAACTTTACGGGGGCCAAGGACTACAGCTTTTTAAGAGTCAACGCACCGGGCGGACGCTATTTCAACCCTGACCATGGTGTTTTTTTCTATGGCGGAGTAAATATCCGCTCTTCGGTATTGCTTAAAAAAGTAAAATAAAAGCGGGAGCATAAATAAAACATTCCCGGGGACGAATTAGGGAAGGGATGGAAATTTAGTATTTTTGACCCGATAAGCAAGCGCGAAATAAAGAAGTACACCATGCAGGAAAATTTGCCATCCGAAGAATTTCATTCTGAAGAGTTGAAACACGAAACTCCGAACGAAGTGCAATCCGTCGAGCATATCCAAAAGCCGGATTCCATATCTGACGAAGACCTGAGCGACGTCGTTTTCGGGCAGGAAGTTGAAGAACTGCCCGTTCTCCCTGCCGAATCGGAAGAAAAAGAAGAAGAGGAAGAGTTCCACCCGGAAGAAATGAACATGGAAGGGCTCTCCGGAGCTTTCCTTCAGCGGTTGGAATCGGGTGCCATTTTTACCTCGCAACAAAATTTCAAAAAAATAAGGGACAGGTTTATTTCCTTATCAGACGAGCTGAAAAACAAGGCCCGTGAAACCTATTTATCCGAAGGAGGCGAAGCCGATTATTTTGAGTTTAAACTGCCTGCGGAATTAGATTCCCTGCGCCGGAAACTGGACGAGACGTCTCAGAAATTCAAAGAAATTAAACAAAAGAAAGAACGGGAACTGGCTGAAAATGTGCTCAAAAAACAGGACATCATTCAGGAGTTGACCCAGCTTATCGAAAACGAAAGCGATATTGCCAAGGCTAACGAAACTTTCCGTACCCTGCAGGAAAGGTGGAAATCGACCGGTCCGGTTCCCCAATTAAAATACAATGATCTGAATCAATCCTACAGACTTAGACTTCAGCAATTTTATCAATCGCTTCAGATTCACAAGGAGCTATTCCGAATTGAGTTGTCAAAAAATCTGGAGCATAAAGAGCGCATCGCCAAGGGAGTAGAAAGTCTCCTTAAAATGCCAAGTATCAATAAAGCGTTGGAATTTCTCCACGAATACCATAAACAATGGCGTGAAACAGGTCCTGTCCCCCGGGCCAAAAACGAAGCCTTATGGCAACGGTTTAAGGCTGCCAGTGATGCCGTTTACCGCCGCAGAGAAGAGCATGTAAACCGGTTGAACGAAGAGCGAAAAAAAAATCTGGAGGCAAAAACCGTTCTCTGCGAAGAAATGGAACAACTCGCGGCAGGAACGTTTAATCAGCTGTCCGAATTCAGGGAAACCGATAAAAAGGTAGCCGAATTAGACAAACGCTGGAGAGCTACCGGACGGGTTCCCAAAGAATTTAACGATAGCATTTGGGCGCGCTTCCGCGACGCAAGAAAAGGATACAATGCCAAGCGGGCTCCTTTGATGGCCGAGGCTGAAGCCCATTTCAAAAAAAATCTGGAAGCCAAAACACGCCTCTGCGAAAAAGCGGAAGCCCTGGCTGAAAGTACGGATTGGAAAAATACGACAAAAGCATTCGTGCGCCTGCAGGAAGACTGGAAGAATACCGGACCGGTTTCCAGGGATATGAGCGATAAAATATGGAAAAGATTCCGTGCTGCCGCAGATTCATTTTTTGCAAAGAAGGAGGCTTTCTTTAAAACACTTCCCGACGTGGAGGCAGCCAACTTGGCTTCAAAACGGGAAATCATCAGCCGAATGGGTGATTTTGCCCATACCGATCAGATTGAAGACAGCTTTGCCGCCATGGATACTTTCCGAAAGGAATTCTTTGCGGCGGGTCATGTTTCCTTCAAAGAAAAACCGGTCATTGAAAAAGAATTCGACGAAGCGGTAAAATTATTTTTCGGGAAAATTAATATTGATCCGGCAGAGCGCACACGGATTGAATTCCGAAACAAAACGGCGGCCATGCTTGACTCTCCGGACGGTGAAGAACAACTACGCAAGGAGCGCACTGGAATCCGTAACCGGCTGGAAAAACTCAGAGAAGAGGTAAATCAGTTGGAAAACAACATCCGTTTTTTTGGCAACTCCAAAAATGCAGAAGCATTGGTGAAGCCCTACCTCGACAAAATTGAGCGGGCCAAACATGAAATAAAAGAACTGGAGGATAAACAAAATCAACTGAAAAAAATTGCCAAACAGCTCGAAGGGCCGGCCAAAAAATGATCCGTTGAACCCCGTGAAAAAAAGTAACAAGAACACAAAAGGGCCTATTAAATCCCTTTTATTGATTCAGGCTTTCATCGGGCTGTTTTCTCTGAATGTAATGGCACAGGGCGGAGTTATTCCCATTCAAATTGATTATGCGAAAACTGATTCAGCGGTTTGGGGGGCAGACTCATTTACCTACCAACCATTTCGGCTAAATTCCAAAACAGATTCAACGGCCCTGGGCATGATTGCCATGGTTTGTGACACCTTTCCCGATCTGCTCTCGGGAAATCCCTATTCCCGACACTTTTTTGAAATCCTTCGGTTAGACTCCATGCATATCCGAATAAACCACGTCAATCATTCAGGCGAGACCGATTCACTGATATGGGGTATCACAGGAACTTATAACGGAATATTCCCTCAGGAAACGGCATCATTCGGAGATACAATTCCAATAAATCAATCACTTTCCACATCCGGAAATTCGATCCTTTTGTCCATTCCGGTAAGTGAATATGTGTCAACTTCATTCGGTCTTCTGCTTCACTATAAGGCACCGCGTGAAGATACGCTTTGGCTATGGTCCGGCTTCGGATATGATGGTATCTGTGCCGAAATTCCCGGTTCCGCAAGAGCTGTAAACAGCGCCCTTTATCCTAATTCATTCGGACTTAATAAAGAGCTGGGTTTAATTTTACCCACTTCCGAAGGTTCTGATATTTTCTACAATTGCGATACCCTTCCGGCTTTTGATGAAGCTGCCGACGGAAGAAGTTTCATCCAGAACTGGGACGTTCGTTTTTTCCTCACTGCGGTTACCACGCAGATAGGGCACTATGAAACAAAAGAGCTGCCTTTCCTTTTTCCCAATCCCGGCGAAGGAATTTTTCAACTTTCCGAACCCGTTTCCCGAATCCGCCTCTTTTCTCCTTCAGGCGCTCTGGTTTGGCAGACCAATGAACCAACGAACCAGTTCCAACCGAATTTACCCCCCGGAATTTATTGGACTGAACTCACTATTCAAGAACAAATAAAAATGATCAAATTGATCATAACCACCCCATAAGATGAAGGCTATCTTTTTACTTCCCGCGTTGGCGCTTCTGGCTACAACCTCAAAACTTTCGGCACAAAAACAATCGGGAGATCCTGTTCTATGGGGCATGACCCCCTCCTCCCCCTATGAAAAAGTGATTCCCGACACCTTATTTCACAATTTTTTCAACCTGAATCCGGTATTATATTCTTCACCAAACGGGGGCTGGATGAGCGGCACCAACGGCTACGGAGACATGGAAAAAGCGCAGGAAATAAAATTTACCCAAACGTATCTTCTCGGTGGATTTATCTATTGGTTTGCCCTGAAAAACAAAACCACGGGAGGCGATACATCCGCCGTCATTTTTAAACTCTATAAAAAGGATTCCGCAGAAATCATAAACGGACTACCCCGGTTGGCTCCAGGCACTCTTTTAGCTTCAGATACCCTGTTGTTGGGCAATCTTTCCGCCAATGTGCAGTTTGAATCGGGCCTCAATGTTTTTTCTCTCAGTCAACCGGTGGTCATGACCAATAATTACCTGGGCGCCTTTTCCATGGAGCTGATGGACTCAAAAGACTCCGTTGCACTGTTCGGAACTACGGACGGACAGGTGAATATAACCGATTACAGTTGGGAAAAATGGAACGGAAAATGGAATACGATCAAGAATTCGTGGACCTTGGACGTGGACTTCGCCATTTTTCCGATTATTGACCTTACCGCGGCTTCGATGAATGAGTCAGATGCTGAAAATTTTCGCATTTTCCCCAATCCGGCAACAAATACCATTCAGTGGAAAAATTCGGGCGAAATGCCCTTTAACCGAATGGTTATCCTTACCGTTGAAGGAAAATCGGTCAGGAGCAAATTCCTGTCCTCCGGAGAAACCGCCGCCGATATCTCCGATCTGTCACCCGGTTTTTACCTGCTGGGGCTGCATGCAGAAAAAACCAAGGAAACCCGTTTTGTAAAATTTCAGAAACATTAGCGGATGTGCAGTTGAACCGCTCAGTTAATGCGATGATGTGCATCGGGTGATAATTTCCAGAGCGGAGCTTTGATTTTGGTTTGTAAATCCTCCCGGGTGTAAATTTCTGCCTCCCCAAACGCCTTGATGCACAAAAGAGCCGTGGCCAAGCTATCGTCTTGGGCACGATGATGATTCAGTGGAATCTGGTGCAGATCGCACAGAAATTTCAGGTTGTAGTGAGATAACCCGGTCCATATTTTTCGAAAAATTTGCACACTGCATGCATAGTGCAATCCGGGGTAAGGTAATTGATAATGATCAAGCGTTTTACGCAGTACACCCAAGTCAAAAGAAGCATTATGGGCAATCAGAAAAGCACCATTCATAAGCGGATATAACTCATTCCAAAGTTCATCAAAGGAAGGTGACAATTTCACATCGGCCGGTTTTATGCCGTGTACCCGGATATTTTTATAATCAAACACATTTCCCGGAGGCTTAATCAGACGCCCGTAAGTTGCTTTAATCTGTCCTTCCGAAACTATCGTCAGTCCAATTTCACAAGGCGAATTCCCATGTGGGGTAGCCGTTTCAAAATCAATCGTTACAAAATCCATCATTCTAAATCCTCACAACCGTGTCGCCAATACACATGTTTTCTTGGCCTTCCCTCTGGTTCCGTCTTCATTAAACCATTCAGCTACCAGCAGATAGATACCGATTTTAGGTAAAATTCCATTGTCGGTTCCCCCGTCCCAAACAAACTCACCTGAAGTACCGCAATAAGCGTTTTTGATAAGTTTCTTAACAAGACGGCCGGATTCATCCAACACATGTATGGAGAGCACATTTCCCGGTTTTTCAAATTCATACCGGATAAACAGAACATCCTCAAAACCATCCTGATCGGGAGAAAAAATCTCGGGAGAAATTGAAATGGCGCCGTCCGAATCCCCGGCAGCTCCCGTCTGGGAATTCGTATACCCCGGTGTACCGTAACCCAAGGAAGAGGCTGCGGAGGTCCAATTGTAGCGACTTTGAGTCACTCCTTCAGGGTTGATTCGCTCCAACGAAACTCCGTCCGGATTATTGAGCAGGGAAAAATGAAAATCATCCGAAAAAGTAAATGCGTCCATGATTTGCAAGTCTTGGTTTAACAAAGCCACACTGCCTCCGGAGTTGGACAAAGACGGAAGAGAAGCTATGTTCCAAAATGCCTGAGGATGTGAAGTAAAATAGTGCTGATACACCTGTTGGCGATCTGCCGAAAAAACCACATGATCACCGGGCATCAAAATAGCGGGACGATCTGCTATTTGGTATGTACTATTCAACGTGTTCGATGCGGAATCATAATCGGAAAGAAATAGATGAACCAGATCTACCGATTTATCCGAACGGTTGTAAAACTCCAAAAAATCAACTCCATCGCCTTTGGGATCAAACAGTACTTCGTTTATGACTACATCGCCGGGGGCAATTTCTTCCGGTACGCGGAAAATAAGCGGGGCTTTTACCTCCGAAAAATTACCGGCGCAATCCGACACCGAATCATTGATAAGCAATTGATATGTGACTCCTGGAGAAAAGGAATTGGAAGATGTGAGGACCACCTTATCCAGACCGGGTTCCACGGGAACGACTTCCTGAACTGTCAGAGGCGCGTCGAAAAAACTGAATTTCTCCGCTGACAAAGTGGATAGTCTGAACGTTTCCGAATAATACACAATGAGCGAATCAGGTGCAGAAATACCCACACGGAGCGGAAAAGGTCTTTCAACATCGGGGTTGGAACCATCCGTTGAATTTACTAAGCCCGGTGTACCTCCGTCGGGATGAACGGATGCTGTCCAATTTTGACGGCCTGCACAGGGATTATTCCTGTCGCGCATTTCCACGGCCCAACCCCCGTCGCGCTTAAACGTTTCCCTTATCCACTCATCGGAATAGGTTACGGCATGAATCAACTTATTTTCCGCAGTGCGTAATATGAGTGTTGCCCCGGAATTGGTAAGCGAGGGAAAACCGGGAACACCCAGAAAGGCATCCGGAAAACCGTCCTCTGCTTCAGGCTTCGCGAGCACCACAAAACTTCCAGGTGCAAGTTGATAAGCCGGCAAAGAAACCGAAACGGCTTCGGTGGAAAAAGTCCATCCCGCAAGCTGAAGCGGCAATGATGTTCTGTTATACAACTCCACATATTCAAAGAGTGGAAGACCCTGTG
>JBIJBG010000105.1:0-6836 GCA_044345355.1 Flavobacteriales bacterium | reverse complement strand
ATCAGGTTTTGTCCTAAGATCGTTGGTTATCCGACATTCTGTTTGGATTAGGTCCTTTATCTTTGGACCCGTGAAGCCACAAACCACCCTGCATTTTTTCGGCCGACATCAATTGGCCCTTCATCGTTTTTCAAAAGGTCAGTCTGCCTTTCCTCCCATATTGTTAATCCATGGTTCTATTGAAAATGGAAAGATTTTTTTCAGCAAATCGGGGAAAGGCTATGCTCCATTTCTGGCTGATGCCGGATTAGATGTTTTTGTGGCCGATCTTCGGGGAAAAGGTGCGTCGACTCCCCCCGTTGCCAAAGGATTTGCGGCTTCTCAATCGGATACCATTGCGGAAGAAATTCCATTTCTGATTAATCGGGTATTACAAATGACGGGTGCCGAATCTCTGCATCTCGGAGCTCATTCCTGGGGAGGTATTTTATTATTGTCTTCTTATGCCCTTTATCCCGAACAATGGAATATTTGCAGCTTTATTTTTTTCGGAACCAAGCGCAGAATCGGTATTTTTAATTGGGCGCGTTTTACTACCATTGATTTGGGGTGGAGTCTCCTCGGTTCATTTGTTACCCTTTTGTACGGTTACCTTCCGGCCAAAAAACTGAAGATGGGTTCCGATAATGAAGCGTCCCGGTTTTATTTTCAGGTGAACCGTTGGGTGTATTCCAAACGTTGGATAGATCCTGAGACCAAAACGGATTATGGAAAGCTACTGAAGGGTATTCCGCTCCCTCCCATTCATTTATTTACAGGTAAAAATGATAAACTGTTGGGCCATCCGAAAGACGTCAGACGTCTGGCTTTTGAAATCGGTCATCCTGAAGCAGTAACCGTGCTTTCGCGTGAAAACGGAAACCGGCACGATTACGACCACATCAACATCCTCACGCATCCTGATGCCATTCATGATCACTTTCAGCATGTTCTGGCACTTCTTCAAAAATATTCCCCGTAATTTTCCTTTATGGCTAATTTGCTTCAATTTGAAACCAGTCCCTACCTGCTGCAACACAAAAATAATCCTGTTCATTGGGTTCCCTGGGATGAGCAATTTTTAAAAAAGGCCGCAGCGGAGGATAAATTGGTTTTGGTTTCCATCGGGTATTCGGCTTGTCACTGGTGTCACGTCATGGAGCATGAAGTGTTTGAAGATGAGGTCTGTGCGGCGGTCATGAATGAGCATTTTATTAATATCAAAGTGGATCGGGAGGAACGTCCTGATATAGATCACGTGTATATGCAGGCGCTTCAATTGATGACAGGCTCGGGAGGCTGGCCGCTCAACTGCATTCTTTTGCCCGACGGAAGGCCTGTTTACGGGGGAACCTATTTCCCCAGACATCGTTGGCTTCAAGTGTTGGAACAATTGGTTCTGCTTTGGAAAAACGACCGGCCTAAAATGGAAGATTATGCCCAAAATCTTCAGAAGGCCATGGAGGAAGGAGCTGCGGTTACCCGGCTTTCAGACGAACCTTTTGCGCATATTCCCCGAAAAATGGTAGAAAAATGGAAAAGGGGTTTTGACCGTACATTTGGCGGGCCCGATAAGGAGCCTAAATTTCCGCTACCCAACAACTACCAATTTCTGTTACGATACGCTCAGCTTTCCGGGGATTCCGAGGTGATGAGCCATGTGAACTTTACCTTAAAAATGATGGCTTTCGGCGGTATTTATGATCAGATAGGCGGCGGATTCTCCCGTTATTCCGTAGATCGCTTTTGGAAAGTGCCCCATTTCGAAAAAATGCTGTATGATAATGCCCAACTCATCTCTTTGTATGCCGAGGCGTATTCCGTTTTCAGGGATCCGCTATTTGCCGAGGTGGTTCATGACACCATCCGGTTTTGTGAGCGGGAATTGAAAAACCCCCAAGGCGGATGGATATCTGCTCTGGATGCGGACAGCGAAGGAGAGGAGGGCCAGTTTTATGTATGGAAGTCAGACGAAGTAAGCGAATTATTGGGGCCGGATTTTGAATTGGCGAAAGAGTATTTCAGCATTAATACGGAAGGATTCTGGGAGCATGGGAAGTATATTCTGCTCCGGCAGGAAGAGGACGATCTGTTTTGTCAACGGCACCAGATTAGCTCCGATAAATGGTTGGAAATTAAGTCCCGTATAAAATCCCGATTGTTTGAGGCAAGAGAAAAGCGGGTGCGGCCGGGTGCTGACGATAAAGTTCTTATGGGTTGGAATGCCCTGATGATTTCTGCGCTTTGCGATGCCTACCGATATACACGCCGATGTGGATATCTGGAAAAGGCCAAGGAAACCTGGAGTTTTTTGGAGTCAGCTCTGAAAAAAAATGGAGGATGGTATCGAACTTATAAGGAAGGAGAAACTAAAATACCCGCTTTTTTGGAAGATTTATCCTTTTTGGGCGCTGCAGCCATAAGCCTGGCTGAAGTTTCTTTTGATTTCGGGTACATGGAGAAGGCTGTTTCCGTCACGCAAATCGCACTGGATGATTTCTGGGATGAAGAAAAAGGATTTTTTCGTTTCAGATCGGGTCATTGCCCTGCGCTGGCGGCTGAAACCTATGATATTCAGGACAATGTAATGCCCTCTTCCAACAGTAGAATGGCGCTTAACTTATTTATCCTGGGTCGTGTGTCCGAAAAACCTGATTGGGAAGAACGGGCCCTGGAAATGGCCCGAAAAATGGCGGGCGATGCCCTGCATTATGGCCCCGGACATTCTAACTGGGGTATATTGTTTCAGCATCTGACCGATTTTAGGGAAGAGGTGTTTACCGGTGAGGGTGTTTTTCTGCATGCGGCTGATTATCTCTCATGCTTTCAGCCGGGTTGTTTCGTGGCGGCTGCCGAATCTCCTGCCGAATTTCCCTTATTCCGAAACAGGGTGTTGCCCGGGAAAAAGTTGCACTACACCTGCCGTAACCGATCTTGCTCCATGCCGGAAAACCTTCACTAGCTATTTATCTAACTTTGCCCCCATGCTCGCCGATGAACTCAAAGCCGGAAAGTGGCTTCTGGTAAATAAGCCCAAGGGAATAACGTCCTTTGGTGCCGTTTTTGCCATTCGAAAAGCCTACCAGCGCATCACGCGCGAAAAACTGAAGGTAGGGCATGCCGGTACGCTGGATCCGTTGGCCTCGGGTTTGCTCATCATTTGCACGGGGCGCGAAACCAAAAATATTGACCGGTTCATGGGACTTCCCAAAACCTACACGGGAACTTTGGTTTTGGGCGCATCTACACCTTCCTTTGATTTGGAAACCGAGCCCGATACGCATTTTCCTACCGAACATATAACCCCTGATTTCATCCGCCAAACTGCCCAATCTTTTCTGGGTATTTCTCATCAGATACCGCCCGCTTTTTCAGCCATAAAAATGGGCGGAAAAAAGGCATACGATCTCGCCCGCTCCGGCCGTGAGGTGAAAATGGCTCCACGTGAAATAGAAATCACCTCCTTTGATGTATCGGATATACGATTTCCTGAAGTAGATTTTGAAATTACGTGCAGCAAAGGAACCTATATCCGTTCCATTGCCCACGATTTCGGTATGCGTATGCATTCCGGTGCCTACCTGAAGGAATTATGCCGCACGGCAATAGGCAGCCACAGCCTCACCGAGGCCAGAACGCCCGAGGAATGGATAAATACGTTATTTCGGGAGCAGAAAGTCCCTTAATTTTAACTATTATTAACATAATTGGGCTGGGCTTGTATTTTTAATTACTTCTAAATCAGTAGGTAATGGCAATTTAATGTTGATTTGCAAGGTAATCCCTTCATTTTGTATGTAGCTTCGCGCTCCCATTGGTGAAAAATTTTAATTAAATCCGTCATGAAACTTTCCCATTTTAAGTTTAAATATCCTGAAAATCTGGTTGCTCAGCGGCCTGCCAAATACCGTGATGAATCCAGGTTGATGGTGGTGCATCGGAAAACCGGCCAAATTGAGCACAAAATGTTCAAGGACATTTTGGAGTATTTTGATGAAGGGGATTCCATCATTCTCAACAATACCAAAGTTTTTCCCGCCAGATTGTATGGGAATAAAGAAAAGACCGGCGCTAAAATTCAGGTAGTATTACTTCGTGA
Organism: Flavobacteriales bacterium; assembly: GCA_044345355.1. GTDB lineage: Bacteria > Bacteroidota > Bacteroidia > CAIKAF01 > CAIKAF01 > JAKRSD01. The sequence continues at coordinate 2,758 of JBIJBG010000105.1, read as the reverse complement.
ATTGGATCCCGAAAGTAAACTGTGGGATGTGTTGGTGGATCCGGCCCGTAAAATCCGTATCGGAAATAAGCTGTATTTCGGAGAAAACGATATGCTTGTGGCCGAGGTAATCGATAATACGACTTCCAGGGGGCGTACCCTGCGTTTTCTCTTCGACGGTACTCACGATGAGTTCAAAAAAGAATTGTTCGGAATGGGTGTGCCCCATTTACCCGATTACATCACCCGCGAGCCCGATAAGGAGGATTTTGAACGTTATCAGAATTATTTTGCCAAGGTGGAAGGCGCCGTAACCGCTCCGTCTGCCGGTCTTCATTTCAGCCGCGAATTATTGAAAAGATTGGAGATAAAAGGCGTTGAATTTCCCGAAGTTACCCTTCATCTGGGGCTCGGCGGTTTTCGTCCCGTGGAAGTGGAGGATCTCACCAAGCACAAAACGGACAGCGAAGAATGTGAAATTCTTCCACAGGCTGCCGACTTAATCAATAAGGCCATTGATTCCAGGAAAAAAATATGTGCCGTAGGTACTTCGGTTATGCGTACTCTCGAAACCAGCGTTTCTACCGACAGACATGTGAAGCCATTTAAAGGTTGGACAAATAAATTTATTTTCCCGCCTTACGATTTCAGCATCGCCAATTGCATGGTGGTTAATTTTCATCAGCCGGAATCTACTTTGTATATGCTCGTAGCCGCTTTCGCCGGGGTAGATTTATGCGAAAAAGCCTACAAAGCGGCCATTGAAGAAAAATACCGGCTCTTTGCCTACGGCGACGCCATGCTCATTCTTTAAACATCCCTTTACTTTTTTTTGTTACTCATAAAACGTAACCAGTTTCATTATGGCAGCCGATAAATTTGAATTTCACGATTATTACCTCACCGAGGAATTGCTGACCGACGAGCATCGCCTTATCCGCGAAACCGTCCGCTCCTGGATTAAGAAAGATGTTTCTCCCATCATTGAAGAATATGCCCAGCGTTCGGAATTTCCGAAGCAGGTCATTAAAGGGCTTGCCGAGGTAGGCGCTTTTGGGCCTTACATTCCTGCAGAGTATGGTGGCAGCGGGCTGGATCAGATTGCCTACGGAATCATCATGCAGGAGTTGGAACGTTGCGACAGCGGTATACGTTCCACGGCCTCCGTGCAGTCTTCCCTGGTTATGTATCCTATTTATACTTTCGGCAGCGAGGAACAACGTAAAAAGTACCTTCCCAAATTAGCCAAAGGCGAAATGATGGGAAGTTTTGGACTCACCGAGCCCAATCAGGGTTCCGATCCGGGCGGTATGACTACTTGGTTTAAGGATGCGGGTGACCACGTGATTTTGAACGGGGCTAAGATGTGGATTTCCAATGCTCCCTTCTGTGATATCGCGGTAGTTTGGGCCAAAAGTGAAGCCGGGGAAATTCACGGAATAATCGTGGAACGCGGCATGGAAGGTTTTTCTACACCCGAAACGCACAATAAATGGTCTCTTCGTGCTTCCGCCACGGGCGAGTTGCTGTTCGATAATGTGAAGGTTCCCAAAGAGAATATTTTGCCCAACGTAAAAGGCCTGAAAGGTCCTCTCAGCTGCCTGAACAGCGCACGATACGGCATATCCTGGGGGGCCATAGGTGCCGCCTTGGACTGTTATGATACGGCTCTTCGGTATGCCAAAGAACGTGAACAGTTCGGTAAACCAATTGCCGGGTTTCAGCTTCAGCAGAAGAAACTGGCCGAAATGATTACCGAAATTACCAAAGCTCAGCTTTTAGTATGGCGGCTCGGTGTACTTAAGAACGAACACCGCGCTACGCCGGCACAAATTTCCATGGCTAAACGTAACAACGTAAACATGGCCTTAGAAATCGCCCGCGAAGCCCGTCAGATATTGGGCGCCATGGGAATCATCGGGGAGTACAGCATCATGCGCCACATGATGAACTTAGAGTCGGTGGTAACCTACGAAGGAACCCACGATATCCACCTGCTCATTACCGGTATGGATATTACGGGAATTAATGCATTTAAATAAAAAAATAATTAGAATCTGTTGATTTTAAAGCCACCCAGTGTGGCTTTTTTATTTTTGAAGCCAACATTCTTAAAAACTGACTATGCAAAAAGTAATTTATCTCGGTACGCTCATTTTGTTGTTTAATTCAGCTTTTACCCAGACTTTGAATCGGTTGGATTCACTGTTCCGATCGGGTGTAATTACCGAAAGTGAGTATAACATGCTTAAGGAAAAACAGCTGGAAGATCCGCGTGGTAAGGAATTGGATGGTCTGTTGAATCAGGGGAAAATTACACAGGATGAATACAAACTGCTTCGGGATCTGAGAAATAAGCAGAAGCCGGCGGATCAGAAAAAAATCAGGTATTATTTTTCGCTTGAAACCGGCCCCTCGGTATTATTGGTAACTAATGCAACCATTGTTGATTTCTGGAATTCTGGGGGGTCTCAAAAAGTAAAAATTGAGGGGGGGACTACGCTGCTTGGGATGGAGGTGTCTCAGGGCGTTAATCTTTGGAATAAATTTAAATTGGGAATTGGTGTTGGGTATCAATTCAGACTAGCAAATGGTTTATCGAATGGTTCAGGCAGTTTGCCTTTTTATTTGGATTTCTCTTACAGGCCATTGAATAAGAAAATTTCACCTTTTATTATTCAGCGAATCGGAGGAGCATACAATGGTTTTGTAAAAGATGTTTTTTACAATAATGTAAATCCTTTGTGTCTTTTATATAAAACGTGTATCGGTGTCAGTT
>JBIJBG010000011.1:0-22522 GCA_044345355.1 Flavobacteriales bacterium | reverse complement strand
GGAAACGGTGGTGAAATAACGACTCAGCGAATCTTCCCAAGCTTCCCATGTATGCAGAGATGAAAAACTGCCGTGAATCAGAAAAATAGGTGAGCCGCTTCCTTTTATCCGAACATGCATACGGGCATCCTTCACCTGCACGTATTTCGATTCCTTGCAGAAATAACGTGCTTCCAGTTTTTCGGGCGGAATTTCGCTTCGGTACAACAGGCAGCCTAAAATGCCCGCCAAAGCGAGAGGGATTGCGGTCAGCCAAATGATAAATTTTCCAAAACGTGATTTCATTTGGCTAATGTATGGAATCCGAAGCCTTATTTTACGGGGTATGCCAAGTTTTGTCTCCCTATGTCGGCAAATGCATTATCTTTGACCATATTCAATTACGTTTCAATTTTGACATTCGACGACTTTAAACTGCATCCGGCCATCATGGAAGGGCTGGATTCCATGGGGTACAAAAACCCTACACCGATTCAACAGCAGGCCATCCCCATTATTTTGGAAAATCATGATTTGATTGCCTGTGCTCAGACCGGAACCGGGAAAACTGCTGCCTACATTCTTCCCGTATTACATAAAATTCTTCAATCCCCCGTGCGCGGGCTGAATACGTTAATCGTTGCGCCTACCAGGGAGTTGGCCGTTCAGATCGATCAGCAGATTGAAGGTTTCTCGTATTTTGAAAACATCAGCTCCATTGCCGTGTATGGCGGAGGCGACGGGGTAACCTGGGAAATTCAGAAAAAGGCACTCACCCGGGGTGCCGATGTCATCATTGCCACTCCGGGAAGGTTGATTGCCCAATTGGGTTCGGGAGCGATCAAGCTTGATCAAATCAGGCATTTGATTTTAGATGAGGCAGACCGTATGCTGGATATGGGCTTTCACGATGATATCGTGAAAATTATTTCCCATCTTCCCAAAGAACGGCAGACCTTGCTTTTCAGCGCTACCATGCCCCCTAAAATACGGGAGCTGGCCAAGAGGATTCTTCATGATCCGAAAGAAATAACCATTGCATTGTCTAAACCCGCGGAAGGTATTCTTCAACAGGCTTATTCGGTTTACGATACCCAAAAAGAAAAGCTGTTGGAAGGAATTCTTGAAAATCCGGATTATGTATCAGTCATCATTTTTGCATCCACCAAGGAGAATGTGAAAAAATTGGGACAGTTGCTACATCGGAAAGGATATTCGGTAAAGGCATTCAGTTCTGATTTGGAACAGGCGGAACGGGAAAGAATTATGAACGAATTCAAAAACCGGCAACTGCGTATTCTGGTAGGAACGGATATCTTGTCCCGCGGAATCGACGTGGAAGGGGTGAGTCTGGTAGTCAATTATGATTCTCCCCCAGATCCTGAAGATTATGTGCACCGGATAGGCCGCACGGCCCGCGCCGCAACTCAAGGTACGGCCATTACGTTTATCAATCCGGCCGATCAGTACAAATTTGCACGTATTGAAAAACTGATTGAAAAAGAAGTTCCCAAATTACCACTTCCAGAAGGCTTGGGAGAAGGGCCTGAGTACAATCCCGGGAAATCGTCGGGAGGCGGTGACAGGAAAAATTTCAACAGAAATAAACGCAAACCTTTCCGGCGTGAGGGAAAACCGGGAGTGGGCAGAAATCAGGCCAGAAACTGAAGTGCGGCAAGGTGTCGGTAAAGTCCTTCGGGATTGGCCATTAATTCGGCATGAGTTCCAAATTCTTTGATTTCCCCTTTGTCCAAAACCATAATTTTATTGCAGTCGCGAATGGTAGAAAAGCGGTGTGCGATAACAAAGGAAGTACGGTTTTTCATCAATTCTTCCAGGGCGCTCTGAACCGCCCGCTCACTTTCGCTGTCTAATGAGGAGGTGGCTTCATCCAGAATAAGAATGGCCGGATTGCGCAGAACGGCTCGGGCAATGGCCACCCGTTGTCTTTGGCCTCCGGAAAGCTTGGTTCCCCGTTCACCTACCAAAGTATCATATTCTTTGGGGAATTGCATGATGAATTCGTGTGCATGGGCGCGTTTTGCGGCATCATGTACTTCCTCGTCGGTAGCATCCGGTTTTCCTTGCCGAATATTGTCGGCAATACTTCCGCCGAATAACACGATGTCCTGGGGAACTATCGCCAGGTGTGATCTGTAGCCATGAAGCGGATAGTTTTCCGCCGGAAATCCATCCACCAAAATTTCACCCGAGTCGGGTTTGTAAAAACGAAGCAGAAGTGAGGTGAGCGTGGTTTTTCCTGCACCGCTGGGTCCTACGATGGCCACTCTGTCACCCGGCATGGCGGTGAAGGTAAGGTTGTGTAGAACCGTTTTTTCTTTGGTACCGGGATAGGCAAACTCTAAGGCCCGAAAATCAACCCTGCCTTGAAAACGGGGGATATGCAACTGGTCCATGTTTTCCTCTTTCTCATCCAAAATATTCAGTACATTTTCGGTGGCACCCACGGCACGCTGGATGGCACTCCAGGTTTCGGCAAGTCCTCCCACCGAGGCAGCCATTATTACGGACAGGAAAAAGAATTTAAACAGATCTCCGTTTCGTATTTCACCCAGACCCACGAGGTAAGCGCCGAACCAGATTACGGCTGTTACAGAGCCGAACAAAAAGATAACCACGAAGGTGGCAAACAAGGCTCTGTAACCGGCATTTTTAAGTCCGATGGCGGCGATTTCATCGGTTTTTTTTCGATAACGCGTGATTTCGAAAAGTTCTACGGTAAAGGCTTTAACGGTGGCAATTCCCTGAAGCGTTTCTTCTACGATGGTATTGCTTTCCGCCACGGCCTGTTGCGCGGCTTTCGAAAGTTTTCTTACCAATCTTCCGAAAAAAATGCCGAAAAAAGCCATCACAGGCAACGTGGCTACCATAAAAATCACAAGCTGCCATGAAGTAAATGCCAGTAAAATCAGGCTTCCGAAAATGGTGATGATCTCCCGGATAAATTCCGCCACAATGGTGGTAAGGGTATCCTTCACCGTGGAAATATCGGCAGAAATGCGGCTGTTGAGCTCACCCACGCGCTTATCCGAAAAATAGGCCATTGGAAGTTTAATAAGCCGTTCATATACGTCTTTTCGGATTTGGGCAATGGCGCTTTCGGTTACCTGTGCAAACAGGGTAACGCGGAAATAGGAGGCAACGGCCTGAATAAGTAAAATACCCACCATGATGAGGGAAATTTCCCTTACTTTTTCGCTGATGTTGGATGACTGCACATCAATCAGATCTCCCATATAGTTGAAGATGGCCAAGGTGCTTATACCGCTGAAAATCAAAAAAATGAGTCCTGTAATAAAGCGGTATTTATGGGGCGCGATATACCGGTATAAACCCAATGCCTTTTTAGCCGATTTAGCCGTTATCTTCTTCTTGTTTTCTTCTTCCATGCAGAGTGGCTGAGGACACAAAGGTAAAAGTTTCCCGTGGCCGGTTTTTTTTCTTTCGGTTATTGGCGAAATGAAGATGCCCCGGTGAAAAAAAAGTTTTTTTTATTCATTTTGCGTCCTTCCCGTGAATACTTTCGTATAACGAATGAACATGTCAGAAAGTGGGGACATAAAATCGTTGATTCATCTGCTTGATGATGAGGATCGGGAGATTTACCGTATGGTGCGGGAAAAATTGATTGAATTAGGCATGATAGCCGTTCCTGATTTAGAATCCGCCTGGGAGGAATCGTTCAATCCTCTGCTTCAACAGCGGATCGAAGATATCGTGCATAAGATACAATTTTCAGACGTGGCCCGGGCTTTGGGCGAATGGCATTCATCGGAGTCAAGGGATTTGCTTGACGGGTGGCTGATTTTATCCAGGTATCAATTTCCCGATTTGGATGAAAAACGGATTCTCAGTCAGCTTTTCCAAATCAGAAAGGACGCTTGGATTGAAATCAATGATGACCTGACGGCATTGGAAAAAGTGAAGGTACTTAACCACATTATTTACGCCATGCACGGTTTTGGAGCTAATTCTGCGAATTACCATGCTCCCGGAAATTATTTTTTAAACAATTTGGCCGAGTCCAAGAGAGGTAATGCGATTTCTCTTTCGGCGATTTATCTGGTTGTCTCCCGCTGGCTGAATATACCTGTTTACGGGGTTAATCTGCCCGGGCATTTTATTTTGGCGTATAAAGATGAGGGCAGTATGAGTCTGCTTTTGAACCTGAAGGATGAAGAACGTGTTTTGTTTTATCTGAATCCTTTGAATCAGGGTGCGGTTTTCAGTCGCCGGGAAATTGAAGTTTACCTCAAAAGGATTCGCCGGGAGCCGGAAGCTTCCTATTTTGCTCCCTGCGGGGATGATGAGGTCTTAGCCGTGATGCTCGAGAATCTGGCATTGGCCTACCGAAATGAGGGCCGGATTGAAAAAGCCTTTGAACTGGAGGAGTTGCTCGGAATACTCCGCAGTTGATTTTAACCTTTTGTATAGCAGGGAATTGAAAAGCGATTTTGGGAATCGGGAGAAGATAGTTGTATTTTGGTTTTGTTACCCCTAACTTTGCCCGTTGTTTTCAAACAAAATTGACATGGAAGGGGCTGAAGCAATGATGGTAAGCTTACACTCGAAAATAGAGAAGCTTATTTTGCTTCATAAATCGGCAACTGCGGAGGTACAGAGACTTTCGGCAGAAAATGAAACCCTGAAGTCGGAAATCGGTAATTTGGAGCAACAGGTATCAGAGTTAGAACATCAAATAAAAAACACGCAGTTGACCGGAATGGTTAAAAACAGCGGGTTTGAGAAAGATGAGCTTAAATTGAGATTGGATGCCATGATCGGTGAAATTGACAAATGTCTGACCATTTTAAATCAGTAAAGCGTTGAGCGAAAAAGTATCCATACGCATACAGATAGGTGGTCGTCAATATCCTCTGAGCATTGCATCCGAGAAGGAAGAAGTCATCCGCAAGGCGGCAAAACTGATTAACGAGCGAATGAAAAGTTATCAGGAAAACTTTGCCGTTCAAGATACGCAGGACCTGCTTTCCATGAGCGCACTCGAATTGGGTGTGAAGCTTTTGGAATCTGAAAAGCAGTCCTCCTCAAATTCTCTCCCGGAGTTGGAAAAACAACTCTCGGAGGCGGAATGTTTCATATCCTCCTATCTCAACAGCTTATCTTGATTATTCCCCTCTTTTTTCCGATTCGCTGCAAAAAACGAAAAAGAAAATGGATTTTATGATTATTTCACCCGTCATTGCGCTCTTGGTCGGCCTGGGTGTCGGATTTTTCGGGGCGCAGTTCCTGATTAAAAAAATAAATCGTGAAAAAGCCGAAGTAATTCTTCGCGATGCCGAGGCGGAAGCAGAGGTGATTAAAAAGGACAAAATTCTTCAGGCTAAGGAAAAATTCCTTCAGTTGAAAGGTGAACATGAAAAGGCCGTGAACGAGCGAAATAAAGTACTGGCCGAAGCGGAAAACCGAATTAAACAAAAGGAACAGTCTTTGAACCAGAAAGTGGAAAATACGAACCGGCTTAGTGCCGATTTAGAAAAGAAAATGGCCAAGGCAGATATGCAGACCGAGTTACTGGAGAAAAAGCGGGAGGAATTGGAAAAGCTACACCGGCAGCAGGTTCAGCAGTTGGAAACCATTGCCGGGCTCACAGCCGATGAAGCCAAAAGTCAGTTAGTTGAGGCGCTTAAGGCAGAAGCCAAAACGGAGGCCATGGGTTCTATCCAAACTATGGTTGAAGAAGCCAAAATTTCTGCCAACAAGGAAGCGAAACGCATTATTCTGCAAACGATTCAGCGGGTGGGTACCGAAACGGCCATTGAGAATGCCATTACCGTATTTAATTTGGACAGCGATGAGGTGAAGGGTAGAATTATCGGAAGGGAAGGACGAAATATACGTGCCTTGGAGGCAGCCACCGGAGTAGAAATCATCATAGATGATACTCCTGAGGCCATTGTCCTCAGTTGTTTTGATCCAGTTCGCCGTGAAATCGCCCGACTGGCTTTGCATCAGCTGGTAACTGATGGACGGATTCACCCGGCCCGTATAGAGGAGGTCGTGGAAAAAGTGAAAAAGCAGATTGACGAAGAGGTGGTTGAAATCGGCAAACGTACCTGCATTGATTTGGGTATTCACGGCCTCCATCCGGAGTTGATAAAATATGTCGGACGCATGCGGTACCGCTCCTCTTATGGTCAGAATCTCCTGCAGCACTCCAGGGAGGTAGCCAACCTTTGCGGAATCATGGCTTCAGAAATGGGCCTGAACCCCAAATTGGCCAAGCGTGCAGGTCTGTTGCATGATATCGGTAAGGTACCCGAGGGAGAGACTGAACTTCCTCACGCTATTTTTGGGATGAAACTTGCCGAAAAATTCAAGGAGAATCCGGAGGTTTGCAATGCCATCGGAGCCCATCACGATGAAGTGGAAATGACCTCTCTTCTTGCGCCCATTGTGCAGGTTTGTGATGCCATTTCAGGTGCCCGTCCGGGTGCCCGCCGGGAAATGACAGAGCAATATATCCGCCGTATTAAAGATTTGGAGGGCTTGGCTCAAAGTTTCCCCGGGGTGATGAAGAGCTATGCCATTCAGGCCGGCAGGGAGTTGCGGGTAATGGTGGAAAGTGAAAAGGTTTCCGATACTCAGGCTGATGCCCTTTCGTTTGAAATATCCCAACGCATACAAAATGAGATGACCTATCCCGGGCAGGTAAAAGTCACCGTTATCCGCGAAAAAAGGTCGGTGGCTTATGCCCGATAAATATTGCCAATGAGGAATCGGATCCGGGCATACAGGAATTCCGAATTTTTTAAAAATTCATTGATTACCGTATCAGGGACCTTGGCAGCTCAGTTCATTGTGCTGCTCGCCCAGCCGTTTCTGCGCAGGATGTATTCTGCCGAGGATTTCGGTCTCATGTCTGTTTTTCTTTCTCTTGTAGGAATTCCAGTAGTGGTAGCCGGTTTGCGGTATGAATTGGCAATAATGCTTCCCCGTTCACAAAAAGAAGCCGACAACCTTACCGTCGCTACCTTTTTCATTCATTTTCTTTTCTCTTTTGCGGTGGGAGCAGGCGTGTGGCTATTTGCCGATCAGCTGCTTCTGCAGCTTAATGTGGGTGAACGTTTCCGTGTATGGTTGCCGGCGGTGGGGCCCGCTATTTTTTTTTACGCCAATTTTACGTTGATGAACCAGTGGCTGGTACGCAGGAAGCATTTTGGAGCGGTTAACTGGCTTAAGTTGTCAAGGCGTTCCACGGAAGCTTTTTCACAGATGTTTTTTCGCGGTTTTACCCAATTCCCCGGATTACTTTGGGGGGAATTGGCCGGGCGCCTGGTGTTTAATTTTTTGGGATTTTACTTTTTAATCCGAAATGGATTTTCATTTCGCTTCCTGCATGTTAAATCGGCCGTTCGTTTGCTTAAAGAGTATTCCCGGTTCCCCAAATACAGCTTTCTGCCTACGCTGCTCAATTCGGCCGGGTTGCTGCTTCCGCCCATCCTCTTTAACCGTCTTTTTGGAACTGAACAAACCGGGTATTTTGATCTCACCCTGCAGGTATTGGCCGTTCCTGTGATGTTTGTGGTCAACTCTTTGGGAACGGTAATTAACCAACAAATGGCTGAGGCCTATCGAAACCGAGAGCCGGTAAAAAGCAAGGTGTATCGAATAATGCGAATTTTGGTTGCACCCGCCCTGTTGTTTGTTCTTTTCTTTGTGCTGTTTTCTCCTTACCTATTTGGTGTTTTTTTTGGGGATAGGTATGTGGTTTCAGGAGATTTTGCCAGAGTTTTGGCCATCAGCTTCGGATTCCGGATTCTGGTTTTTCCATTTACCGTTGTTTTTGCCGCTTTGGACCGCATCAGGGAAGGGAGCTTAATTCAATTTATCCATTTTTTGGGGATTTGTACATTGGTGTTTTTTGACGCCGATCAACCTATTCACTGGCTTATAGGTTATGCTTCTTTGGAGCTTACGGTTTCAGGTATTTATCTTTATCTTATCATTAGGGGCATCGAAAGGTATGAACATTCCATAAAAACTCCTAAATTGCAAGGTTAAATTGCCTAACCTGTTCCAATTGATTGGTATAAAGCTAAAAAAAATGGGGTATTCCAGATTTTGGTTTTTTCTGCTGTTTTTTTTAGGGTTGGTAGATTCTCTTTTTTCCCAAAAAATATGGAATTATTACGGAGAGCCTGAAAAGAGTATGACGGTGTCGGGAATCGTAAAAGGCGACGTGGGACCAATCACCTCGGGTGTCATTAAAATCTTTAGAAATGGTGAATTTTATCATGAAGTATTTTTGGGCGCGGGAGGGCGCTATGATGTTGATTTACCTTTCGGTGATGAATATGAAATGGAATTTTCCGTGCCCGGTTGCGTTACTAAAAGGATACAGGTAGAAACCAACGTGGAAGAAGGATTGGAAGATACATTTGATGAACCTCTCTCCTTCAATATGGCTCTGCCAAAAGCCACGGGAGGTCCCCTGGATGAGGCTTACGAAAAACCGGTCAGCCGGTTATTTTACAACCGCTCCGTCGAGGCGTTTGAGCGGGATATGGTAACAGAAAAAGTGTTTAAGGATTATCTGGCCGTAAAGCAGGTTGAACATAAAAGTTGGCTTGCGGAACAAAAAGAATTGGCAGAGAATGCCAAACAAGAGGCTAAACTTGCTCAGGCATCAGAGCGAGAAAAGTCCAAAGAAATGGCATCGCAAAAGGATGTAATGGAAACGGAAAGAAAAGCAAGGAGTGAACTTGCCTTCTTGGAAAGGCAGAGGCAGGAAGAGCAGAAAGCACTGGAAAAATTAAGGCAAAAGGAGGTAGCCGACAGTATTTTTCGCGCCATGGAGTTAGAGCGGCTTAAATTGGAAGCCGAGCGTAAAGAGGCGGATCGGCTGGCTGCACAAAAGGCGGATGACGAACTTTGGCGAAAACTCAATGATAAGACAGCTGAAATGGAAGCTAAGAGAAAACGCGAAATAGCCGACAGTCTTTTTATTGCCAATCAGGCGCAGGCCGGCACGAATAATTTAACCGGAACCGTAGGGGGCGGGAAGGGAGCTTATTATGCCGTGAATCTTTCTCCTGCCGAAAAATACATTGATGTGAGTGCGTTGGAGCGCAACAACAATTGGCTGCTCAAAATTAAACGGAATCGTGAAGAACTTATCAGACGCAAGAATAGACGCACAGAAGAGAAGGCTAGAATCCAACAGGCCGATTTTAAATACCGGTCAGATCTGATGCGTCTAAAAGCTGAGGCGGATCAGCGTCGTCTTGATAGAGCCAGAAAGGACAAGGAGGCTGAGGAAGCAGCTGATGCTATCAGAAAGCAAAGGGTTCAGGAATCGCTGAATAAAAAAGTGGTTACCCTGGTGGCCTATTCAACCAAGGGAAATAAGAATGCAAAATATTACGGGTATGTTAATTTTGGCGACGGAAAGGGTTCATTGGAACTTACCGAATCTGAATACAAGGCATATGCCGCTAAATACAACCAAATTTATAATAAGGAACCATAAAAATCGTGAGTTGAGTGAAAAAAGATATTGCTTTTCCAGAAGTGAGGAATGTTGCTATAGCCATTGCCAGGGAAGATTCCGAAGATTCCGTTTGGTCTGTTTTTTTGATTAATCTGAATCCATTTCCATTAAAAAGTGTGTTTATCAGCAGCAGGGGATATGGGGAAATTCAGGCCGAAGCTCGGGAAACATCAAAACTTCGTTGGTTTTTCGAAGAAATAGGCTCTAATGAAGCGGTGCGTGTAGAAGCCATCGTGGAAGAGGTTTTTGGCTTACACAATGAATATTGGGTCAGTTATTTTGTCGGCAGTCAGGTCTATGACAAACGCTTCGTATTTCTTGCTGAAAGTATTAAGGAGTCAAATTTCACCTCTATTCCGCTTCTTAATATCCGAGGAGTGATGATTTCTTGATTTCAGAGAGATGGCTTAATTTCCGTAAAGCAAAAAAAAGCCCCTTGAAGGGGCTTTTTTTATTTTAAATCAAGATTCGGGCGTTGATTTGCTGTACACTTTGAATTCAACCCTCCGGTTTTTACGACGGCCATCAGGATTATCTGATCCGTCAGGATTTCTGTTTGGTTCAGCCGGTTTGGTGAAGCTGTAATAGTTGTATGTTACCCTTTCTTTTGAAACTCCGTTTGCCAACAGCCAATTCAAGGCAGTTTTTGCCCGCTGAAGGGATAGCTGCAGGTTATAATCATATGGACCCATGGCATCGGTATGGCCGCTTATATCCACTTTGGCTTCCGGAAATTCCATTAGAATTTTTTTAACGGAATTTAAGACGGTAAGCGCTTCTTCCAAAAGATCGGATTTGTCAAATTGGAAATAAATAGTTTTAAATGCCAGATAATTTTTGGTTGATTTTTGCAGGAAGAAATGTCGGGTTGTTTTGGTGTCGTATTTAGACACTTTAAAAACAATACGCTGAGAAACTTCTTCAAGGCCCTCCGATTCAATGAAAAAATTATAAACGGTATTAGTTTTCAGTTTGACTTGGTAGCCAGATTCAGCATCTACGTTTAAAGTGGCTATTTGATTGAATTGTTCATCGCGGATGATGATCTTTCCGTTTTTAGAAATACCATCGGGCTTTTCATAAATTTTTCCGCTGATCAGAATTTCCTTAACAATAGGTTGTATTCCAGGTTTAAGGAGGAAGAAATCCTTTGAAATGAAGGGTATCCCTAAAATATGTTCATCCAATGAAACAATTTCTTCAAACGTCTGATAACCTTCAGCAGATACAACCGCTCTGTACACTTTTTTCAGATTGAGGGAAGCTGAATATGCATTGGCATCTATGGTTGCTGCCACTTTCTCATCACCCATTAATTCAAAAAATTCAACCTTGGCAGAAACAGGCTCATTGGTAAGTTCGTCTGTCACTTTTCCTTTGATGGTGATGAACCGCTGTATGGACATCTTGAAATCCTTGCGGATGGCAAAAGTATCCGGACTTGTCAGGTCTGCCGTAAAATATTCCTCCACTTCGTTATACCCTTTGGCTCTTATAAGTACTCGGTATCTTTCGGTGGCTTTAACCGTTCCTGAAAAGCGACCATTTCCTCCCGCTGAAATAGTTACCGGCACATTGTCCAGAGACACCTCCATAGTGGCGTTCCCAATGGGTTCGCCCGTTTCTTCGTTGGTTACGAGTGATTCAAATTGAAGGTCAAGACCCTTGGTTAAAAGCGCCGCATAAACGTCTTTTTCGCCCAATCCGCCTCTTCTGTCAGATCCAAAGTAAGCTTTCTTCCCACCGGGCATGGCTACAAAGAACACATCATCAGCGGAATTATTCACCGGATAACCCATATTCACCGGTGTTCCTATTTGGCCTTCCTGTAAATCTGAACGGACAATATCGTATCCACCCATTGTATTGTGGCCGTTTGAACTGAAATATACGGAAGAACCGTCCTGCGAAATATAAATGCCATCTTCATCCATTTCCGTGTTTATCATATCCGACAAGCGTTCGGGAGTGGTCCAGGAGCCTTTTTCCTGATCAAAAGAAGTTCGGAAGATATCCAGTCCTTTTGCTCCGATTTTAGGATTGCTTGACGTAAAATAGAGCCATTTTCCGTCAGGGGAATAAGAAGCGTGCGTTTCTCTGAATTTGGAGTTGATTCCTTTAAGGGACTTGGGTTTTGTCCATAGGCCATCCTCTCCCAGTGTCGTTTCAAACAGATTTCCTTTTTTCAACGGACGGTAAATAATCATTTTTTTGCCATCAGGTGATATGCCTACAGAAGCATCGTGATTATTTGTATTGGCTTTGCCGGGTATTTGTTTCGCAGATGACCATCCGCCGTTGATTTTAACTGATTCGTAAATATCATCGTAGTGATAGACCTGCCCGGGAGGGATTTTCCCCCCTGTGGTATTAGGCCTTTGAGAGGTAAAAAACATCTTCTTTTCATCAGCGGTTACCACGGGCGAATAATCGGGATATTTTGAGTTGACGTTTTTTCCCAGATTGACCAAAATTATTTCTACCGTATCCGAAGAAATTACTTTTCCATTTTCGCATTGGTCTATTCTGCGGTTTATTTCGACAATTTCATTTTGAGCCTCTTCCTGCTTTCTTTTACCCGAGTTCTCAGCCTCTGATATAATAAAGTTTTTATAAGCGACATATTCCCGGATGGCTTCCGTCCACTGTAGGTCTAAATGCAGATTTTCTGCACTCAGTAACATTCCCTCTTTTTTGTAATTCGGATCAAGGGCCGCTGCTTTCTTGTAAAATTCTGCGGCTTCCCCTTTAAGGTTTAGTGCATTGTAAGCCGTTCCCAGAATAATATTCAAATCGGTATTGTTGGGATTGAAGGTATTGGCCTCCAATAAATAGTTTAATGCACTTTCGTAAAAGCGGGGACCTCGGTAATAGAGTTCCTGACCTTTGGAAAAATTCATTTGGGCTTTGTTGAAGCCTTCAGGGTCGTTCGGAAAATTCCGTTTTTTGAAATCTACGTTTTGGGCAAAAAGCACCGTAGGGATTAAAAAAAACAATCCTAAAAGGGCGTTTTTCATAATTTCGTTATTATTGTTTTTGACTTTAAGCGACAAATCTGCAAAAAAATGTTCGCAATACCAAAAATGCTCATGTTAGGTAGGTGTTAATTTACATCCAGAGCGGTTGTTATCTTCCGGCATGCTTTGATAATGGTTTTTTCGTCAATAATCAGGGGAGGGGCTATTCGTAGGCTTTTATCGTTGAAGAGAAACCAGTCGGTAATCAAACCGTTTTCCATGCAGTTGCCAATTACCCTGAAATTGGTTTCTGTATTTTCCATTTCTACTGATAGCAGAAGGCCTTTCCCGGAAATGTTTCTGATTCGTTCATGCTTCAGGCAATCACGAATTACCTGTTCCATGTTTTTCGCATTTTCCCAAAGTGTATTCCGTCTGATAAATTGTAAGGTGGAATAGGCCGCCGCCGCTGAAACCGGATGTCCGCCGAAGGTGGTTATATGGCCCAGTACTGGATTTTCTGACAAGTATCTCATCAGTTTGGGTGAGGCTACCATGGCACCGATGGGCATTCCACCCCCTAAACCTTTTGCTGAAACCAGGATGTCCGGCAGGATTCCATATTCCTGAAATGCCCATAAATGTCCGGTTCGGCCCATGCCTGCCTGTATTTCATCAAGCACCAGAAGTGAGCCTGTATTGTCACATTTCTTGCGCAGCTCTTGTAGCCATTCTTTGTCCGGTGTTTTTGCTCCTGCTTCTCCCTGAATGGTTTCACAAAACACCGCAGCGTGCCCGCATGTTATTTTTTCCAGGTCGTCCATGCTATTGAACCTTATATACGACACGCCTGGTAAAAGGGGTCTGTATGCCTCTCTGAAATAGGCGTTTCCCATGAGGCTGAGCGCTCCTTGGGTGCTTCCATGGTAAGCATTTTCCATCCCCACAAATTCATAGCGTCCGGTAGCTCTTTTGGCTAATTTCATGGCTGCTTCTATAGCCTCGCTCCCCGAATTGGTAAAATAAACCGAAGTTAAATCTCCGGGAAGAGAATCGGCCAGCTCTTTGGCGGCCTTCACCTGCGGATGCTGAATAAACTCACCATATACCATCAGGTGCATGTAATGGCCGGCTTGTCTTCTTACCGCACGTACAACTTCCGGATGCCGGTGTCCTAAGGCACTTACTGAAATACCTGATATTAAATCGATGTATTTTTTTCCTTTTATGTCGGTAAGGTATATTCCTTTCGCCTTTACAATTTCCAGGCCTGCAGGTGCCCTGCTGGTTTGTGCGCAATGGTCTAAAAATAATTTTCGATGCGAATACATTTCACCAATTGGCTTTTGTGTGTGCAAATATGCTACACATTATTTAGAATGGCTTCTTTTCCCAGCCGTTTCCTGAAATCGGAATGCACGATCAACTTGTTACCTTTGAATAAACTTTTGGGATTAATGAATGGTGAATTTCCGCTGTATAGTAATAATTTAAGTTGGCTTTCCTTTAACTTCCGGGTGCTTCAGGAGGCCGCCGATAAAAGCAGTCCGCTTTTGGAACGACTTAAGTTTCTTGCTATTTACTCCTCCAATCTGGACGAGTTTTTTCGTGTAAAAGTGGCGGCCATCCGATCGCTTTCTGAGGATAAAAGTTATGGGAAGCTCGATTTTGATCCGGCTGAATTGCTCACTAAAATTCTTGACGAGGTAAACCGACAGCAGGATTATTTTGGATCTGTTTTTCGCAACGATATTTTGCCCGGTCTGAAAAATGAGGGAATACATCTGTTGACGGAGGATGAGGTTGCCCAGGAACATCGGGCTTTTATCAGCAGGTACTACACGGAAAAAATTGAACCTCTGCTTCAGGTTTCCAGGCTTACTTTTTACACGAAAGCCGTGTTTTTGGAAAATCGGAAAAATTACCTCGTTTTTAAAGGGAAGACCGAACCGCTCAAAAACTCACTGGTAGTTGAAATTCCTTCGGCGGTTTTGGGCCGGTTTGTGCGTCTTCCTTCTGTGAATGGAGAGGTGAATATTTGTTTTTTGGATGATATCATCCGTATCTGTTTCCCGAAAAAGCACAAAAAAAATCTCGATTCTACGGGCTTTGCCCTTAAACTTTCCCGCGATGCCGAACTTAATATCGAAGATGAGTTTTCGGGCAGTTTAGTAAAAAAAATTCAAAAGAGTCTCAGCAAACGCGCTGATGGGGCACCTGCCCGTTTTCTCTATGACGGCAGGATGACTAAAACGTTTCTTAATCAACTCAGGCGGGTTTGGGGTTTAAGACCCAACGACTGTGTGGCTGGAGCACGGTATCATAATTTCAGTGACTTTTTCGAATTTATTGCTCTTGTAAATCGTCCCGATCTGTTGAATAGTCCACTTCCAAAAATACCTGTGCATTGGCTGGAAGGTTCTCAGAATTATTTTAAAGTACTGAATCAGACGGATGTGCTGTTGCATTTTCCCTATCATTCCTATGATTATTTTATTCAATTTTTGGAACAGTCATCCCGAAGTGACTCTGTCTCGGAAATTAAAATTACCCTTTACCGGGTGGCATCGGAAAGCAGGGTGTGTAAGGCACTCATCCGTGCGGCAAGAAACGGAAAGAAGGTAACTGCATTTTTTGAGGTGAAGGCCCGTTTCGACGAAGCTTCCAATCTTTTTTGGGCCGAGGAACTTAAAAAGGCGGGCTGCCGGGTATTATACAGTTTCCCGGGCTTGAAGGTACATGCGAAATTATGTTTGGTTACCCGAAAGAAAAATAATCAGATAAAGCGGTATGCCTATCTTTCCACGGGTAATTTTAATGAGGTTACGGCCAATATATATACCGATTTCGGTTTGTTAACGGCCGATAAGCGACTTACTCTGGAAACGGAGCAGGTTTTCGGGATACTGGCTGACATGCGTCGGCGTTATGAATTCAAGCATTTTTTAGTGGCTCCGGATAGGTTACGCTTTGATATTTATAGGTTGATTGATCGGGAAATCATCCATAAACTGCAGGGAAAGGAATGTGGCATTATTTTGAAAATGAATGGACTCGATGATCCTGACATGATTCAGAAGCTGTATGAGGCTTCGCAACAGGGAGTCCCCGTAAGAATCATTAACCGGGGAATTTGCCGGTTGGTGCCCGGAGTGAAGGGAATCAGCGACCATATTTCGATCACCAGCCTGGTGGATCGTTTTTTGGAGCACCATCGTCTGTATTGGTTTAAAAATGCGGGCAAGGATGATCTGTATTTATCATCGGCCGATTTTATGAATCGAAACCTGAGCCGTCGGATCGAGGTGGCGTATCCCATATACGAACCCCGTTATAAAAAGCGCTTGATGGATTTTATGGATTTGTATATGCATGATAATACAAAATCGCGCGTAATTGATGCCTTGCATCAGAATAAATTTGTTCAACGGAAAAAGGGTGAACGACCACTGAATGCCCAAATCGCCGTATGGGCTTATTACGAGGAGCGTTTCCGAAATCCTGAAAAATATAAGAACGGGTATTAATCAGATTGCGGAGAAGGAATGGTTGCATTGCTCTATAAAAGAGAGCAGTTCCTCCCGGCCGGCCCGGGTTTCCGACGAAGTCAGAAAGCGCTGGGGAAGATTTTCCCAATTCTGTTTGAGTGCGCGTTCTATTTCTGCTACATTTTTTTGAACAACCGTTCTGCCCAGCTTATCTGATTTCGTGTAAACAAGGCAGAAGGGGATGCCTTCTTCTCCAAGCCAAAGGATGAACTCTTCGTCTATTTTCTGAAGGGGAAGTCTGCTGTCCAGCAATACGAAAAGGCACATCAGATTTTCCCGTTTCAAAATGTATTTTTCAATAAATCCCGCCCATTTTTTCCGTTCGGATTTTGCTTTTTTGGCATATCCGTAGCCGGGCAAATCCACCAGATACCAATTATTGTTTATCAGAAAGTGGTTAATGAGTTGGGTCTTCCCCGGTGTGGATGATGTTTTGGCTAATTTTCGGTTGTTCACCAGGCAATTAATCAGACTCGATTTACCTACATTACTTCGGCCTATGAATGCATATTCCGGTTTGTCCGGCTTTGGGCATTGCGAAAGGTCGGTATTGCTGATGAGAAATTCCGCGGAACTGATGATCATGATGCGTTTTGCACTTTTTGAAACCAGCTTTCTAAAATCCGGTTAAACTCTTCCGAGTGCTCCATCATGGGCGCATGGCCGCAGCGCTCTATCCAGTAGAGATCCGCGTTTTTAATCAGGCGCTGAAAATCTTCCGCCACTTCCGGAGGCGTTATGGTGTCGTTGCGCCCCCAAATCAGGCAGGTAGGTGTTTTTATCTTATGGAGTTCTTCGGCCATATTATGACGTATTGCCGATTTCGCAATGGCAATAATGCGAATAAGCTTGGAGCGGTCGTTGATAATATCAAATACCTCATCCACCAATTCATCTGTGGCCGTTTCGGGATCGTAAAAGGTAAGTTCTATCTTTTTGCGGATAAACGTCTTGTCTTCCCGTTTGGGATATGACCCCCCGAATGCATTTTCATACAACCCGGAACTTCCCGTTAAAATGAGATGGCTCAGCCGATCCTGGTGGTTTGTGGCGTAAACCAGCCCTACATGCCCACCGAGCGAGTTGCCCAAAATAGATACTTTTTCATATCCTTTGAAATCGATGAAATCGCGTATGTAGCCATAAAGGGGTTTTACGCCTGCCTCTAAAATCGGGATTTCGAATATGGGCATGATGGGAACCACCACCGTAAAGTTTTTTTTGAAATGATGGATGACTCCCTCAAAATTGCTCAAAGCACCCATAAGGCCGTGAAGCAGAATGAGAACAGGACCTTGGCCCTCCTCTACGTAATGGAATTTATCTTCTTCCCGGATCTGAAAACTCATAGTGATTAATATCAGCCAAAAGTAGAGAAAAATACCATTTTTCCAAGCGGTCTTTCTCCATTGGAGTGAACGGCATTCCGGAAACACCGGCCTTCGGAAGCTTGTGGTAAACGGCGACTAAAGTGGCTGAAAAAGGAGCATTTAGGTCCTTGGAAAATCGAGATATTAACACTCTTATTAACAGTTTGATCTGTTTTTTCAAAAATAGAGGCGTTTGTAATTTTTATAATTATCAATTTTTCAGCATGTTAATATTTATTATTAAATCTTTATTTTAATTAGATAAAGCGTGTTTGGGCGGGCAGGGTGTTCAAGTTTTCAACAAAGTGGTAAAATAGGGTAGAAAGTGTCATAAAGTGGTAAAAATTGTTGTACTTTTACCTCGTCATTCAAGAAGTGTATGTTAAACCTGATCGGAGAATATGATTGCAAAGTGGACGCCAAGGGGCGTTTCATGTTTCCCGTGTCGCTTAAGAAGCAGGTAGGCGAAGGTTTTGATAAGGGGTTTGTCATCAATAGGAATCTGCATCAGAAGTGCCTCGTGCTTTACACACAGGAGGAATGGCAAAAGCTTAACAAGCGTCTCGGAAAACTGAATCGCATGCTTCCCAAGCATGATTTGCTGGTAAGAAGAATCATCGGAGGTGCCACCGGGGTGGAGGCTGATTCCGCAGGCCGGGTATTGCTGCCCAAATCGCTCACAGATTACGCGGGCATCGGTGCCGAAATTAAGGTGGTGGGAAGCAGCGGAGTGGTAGAAATCTGGGATAAAAAGGCATATGAAGCCTTTATGACTCAGGAAATCAATCTGGAAGAGCTTGCTGAGGATGTTTTGGGTAACCTCAATTTCACCGACGGAGATGAGTGATTACCATCTGCCCGTTCTTTTACATGAATCGGTTGAAGGCCTTAGGGTCAAGCCTGATGGCGTTTATGTAGACTGCACGTTCGGAGGTGGGGGTCATTCGCGGCTTATCCTGGAAAAACTTGGTCCGAATGGAATACTCGTGGCTTTTGATAAAGACCCGCGTGCACGGCTTAATCTGCCTGACGATTCGCGGGTACTTTTTGCGGCTTCCGATTTTCGCTACCTGCGCAACTATCTTAAATTTTTTAAGATTAATCAGGTGGATGGAATTTTGGCAGATCTCGGGGTGTCCTCCCACCAGTTCGATACCGCCGACCGGGGTTTTTCTCTCAGGTTCTCGGGTCCGTTGGATATGCGTATGGATACAAGTGCAGGCATTACAGCCGCAGAGGTACTCAATACCTACGAGCAAGCCCGTCTGGCCGATGTACTTTACCGTTATGGTGAGCTAACGGCTTCCCGCAAAATCGCCTCTGTTTTGGTGAACAGCCGTCCGTTGAATGATACCAATTCACTGCGCGATGCGTTGGCCCCTTTTTGCAGAAAAAATGAAGAACACAAATTTTTGGCTAAGGTGTTTCAGGCTCTTCGCATCGAGGTGAATGACGAACTGTCGGCACTGGAAGAAATGCTCGCCTCGGCTCCCGGTCTGCTCGCCCCGGGCGGAAGGATTTCGGTCATTTCTTACCATTCATTGGAAGACCGTTTGGTGAAACACTTTATACGGGCTGGAAATTTCACGGGTATTCCCGAAAAAGATTTTTTCGGCAAACCCATTCTTTCGCTAAAAGCCGTCAATCGTCAGGTAATCGTTCCTACAGCTGCCGAAATAGAAATAAACAACCGCGCCCGAAGCGCCAAACTTAGAATCGCAGAAAAAATCGCCTAATGGATTCCTTCCCTGCCCGCTCAAACCGATTTGCTGATAAGGTACCCGAAAAAAGGTCCGATTCTTCACCTATGGGCGAAGGGAAGGACGGGTATGTAGGCCGCAGGAAGTTTTCCATTGGTTCGTTTTTGCGCGGCGAATTTTTGGCTGATGAGAGCACGTTACGGCATCTTCCTTTTGTTCTGTTTCTATCGTTGCTCGGGCTGGTATACATTGCCAATGCTTATTATGTGGAACGCAAGATGGTGGCCATACAGCATGTGTCAAAACGGGTAAAAGATCTACACACGCATTATGTAAGTGTAAAGGCCGATTTGATGTATGAAATAAAGCAGACCGAGATTGCCTCAGATATGGCCGAAACCGGCTTGAAAGAAAGTGTAACTCCTCCCAAAGTACTCAAAGTAAACAAATCTGATTTGGCCATTTACTGAACATGGAAAGAAGGAAAAATATTTTAAAACGCTTGTTTATCCTGTATTTCTTTACGGCGATTTTTGGACTTGTTATTCTGGGTCGGGTACTTTATGTCCAGTATGTTTTGGGAAATGATTTGCGCGAACAATCTCAAAATTTAACACTCGAATACCGCAAAGTGGAGGCTTTGCGGGGTAACATTTTTTCTTCCGACGGTAATTTTTTGGCCATTTCGGTTCCTATTTACGAAATCAGGATGGATATGCTGGCGGAAGGTCTCGAAAAAGAAGTGTTTGAAGATGGGGTGGATTCATTGGCCTGGAATCTTTCCAGCTTGTTTCGCGACCGCACGGCAGAAGATTATGAAGCCATACTCCGAGAAGGATACAAAAATAAAAACCGTTACCGCCTCGTCAAGAAAGGAGTTACGTTTGCCCAGTTGCAAAAATTGCGCAAGTTTCCCATTTTTAAAGGGGGGGCAAATAAGGGAGGTCTTATTTCTGTTTCTCAGACTAACCGGATTAAGCCCTACCGCAATTTGGCGGCCAGAACCATCGGTAAGTTTGATTCTCAGGGCAAGCCTTTTGGAATTGAGGCAGCCTATAATGAACAACTGACCGGGACTGAAGGCCTTCGGCTGATGCAAAAGCTCACCGGTGGTATCTGGAAACCGGTGAATGACAATTATGTGATAGAACCGGAAAACGGGGCAGATGTATATACCACATTGGACGTGACTTTGCAGGATGTTGCCAATTCAGAGCTGCAACGTCAGCTTTCTCTGCATAATGCAGATCATGGCTGTGTAGTAATGATGGAAGTGGCCACCGGCGACGTAAAAGCCATTGCCAATTTGAAACGAACGGATGACGGCAGTTATGTAGAGAATTACAATTACGCCATAGGTGAAAGTGTGGAGCCGGGTTCTACATTTAAGCTCGCTTCCATGATGGCCATGATGGAAGACGGATTCATTACTCTTAAAGATTCGGTAAATACCACGGGTGGTGTTATGCGCTTTTTCAGCCAAACTATGAAAGATTCCCACGAAGGGGGATATGGCATCATTTCCATGAAGGAGGCCTTTGAAAAATCATCTAACGTGGCTATTTCAAAAAAGGTGTGGGAATTTTACCGCACGGAACCCGAAAAGTTCCTTAAACGCATCAGCCAATTTTACCTGGATAAGCCGTTGGGACTTCAAATTGCCGGCGAAGGTGAACCTCGCATAAAGAGTACCAAAGATAAAGACTGGAGTGGAACGACGCTGCCTTGGATGTCCATCGGGTATGAATGCCGGCTTACACCCATGCATGTATTGGCCTTTTACAATGCAGTAGCCAACAACGGGCGTATGGTAAAGCCTCGTTTCGTGAAGGAAATCCGGCGCCGGGGAAAAGTGGTGGAATCTTTTGAAACCACGGTTATATCTGAAAAAATCGCATCGGATAAAACCATAGCCCAGGCAAGAGAAATGATGGAAGGTGTTGTAAACAATGGTACTGCGCGAAACCTGAAAGGCCTTGTATATCATGCGGCCGGAAAAACCGGAACAGCTCAGGTTGCCACGGCAAAAGGCTACCGAACTTCGGAAGGCGTAACTTACAGAGCCACTTTTGTCGGTTATTTTCCCGCCGAAGCACCCAAGTATTCATGCATCGTGGTGGTAAGTGCTCCATCCAATAGCGTGTACTATGGAAATTTGGTGGCCGGGCCTATTTTTAAGGCAGTTGCCGATAAGGTATATGCGGGGGCACTGGATATTCATAAACCCTACAACCGAAACCTGCCCCTTATTTCCGATACTAACTTTCCCGTGGTGAAAGCGGGCTTTGCTCCTGAGGCATCCTACGCGCTAAACAGCCTGAACATTACCAACCAAATTGCCGGATCCGCCGCCGGATATGCTACTGCATCCCATCTGAGGGAAAAAATAATTTTTAAAGCAGCTCCCACGAAGTCCGGATTGTTGCCTGACTTGACCGGTATGGGTGCAAGAGATGCCGTATATATTTTGGAAAATCTTGGTTTTAAAGTACAACTGCAGGGCAGGGGTGCGGTGGTGCAACAACTGCCGGTGCCCGGTACACCCATGAAAAAAGGATCTCAGGTAATCATACAACTCGGTTAATGAAACTGCTTAAGGACATATTGTACGGAGTGAGAATCGGCGATGTCATCGGCAGTACCAACGTGGCCATTGAATCTCTTACCATGGATTCCCGTAAGGTAGGCAGTTTTTCGCTGTTTATAGCCGTAAAAGGAACTCAGTCCGATGGGCATGATTACATTGCCCAGTCGGTGGAAAAAGGGGCTGTAGCTGTAATCTGCGAGGAAATTCCCGAAAACCGCTATGGCTCTGTTACCTATGTGACCGTAAAAAACAGTGCGGAAGCGTTGGGCATCATTGCCTCTAATTTTTACGACAATCCTTCTTCAAAATTAAAATTGGTAGGAGTAACGGGAACGAACGGGAAAACTACGGTAGCTACTCTGTTATATGATTTTTTCACTCTTCAGGGAAAAAAGTGTGGTTTACTTTCAACCGTAAAAAATCGGATTTCCGGTAAAGTGGTGGAAGCCACCCACACTACACCTGACGCCATTTCCATAAACCGGCTTATGGCTGAAATGGTGAAAAAGGGTTGTTCCCATTGCTTTATGGAAGTAAGTTCTATTGCGGTAGATCAAAAAAGGATTTCGGGCCTTGAGTTTGACGGTGCCGTATTTACCAACCTTACCCACGATCATTTGGATTATCACGGAACCTTTGAAAATTACCTGAAAGCCAAAAAGACTTTTTTTGATGGTCTCCGTCCCACGGCATTTGCCTTAGTGAATACTGACGACAAGCATGCCCGTGTTATGGTGCAGAATTGCCGTGGGAAAAAGGTGACCTATTCACTCACCGGAATGGCTGATTACAAGGCCCGCATCATTGAGACTCACATTAGGGGCATGTTGCTCCATATCAACCATA
>JBIJBG010000101.1:0-7238 GCA_044345355.1 Flavobacteriales bacterium | reverse complement strand
ATTGGCTGTGTATGCGGTGGTGTGCGAATTGGGGATGGATCCGGTACAGGCGCTTACCACACTCAGTAATTTGGAACCGGTTGAGGGAAGATTCAATACCTTATATTCTTCGGATAATATTACGGGTATTGTCGATTATGCGCATACACCCGATGCGTTGGAAAATATTTTAGAGGCTATACGCGCCATTATGCCATCAGGGGCCTCGTTGATAACGGTTGTAGGCTGTGGTGGCGACAGAGATCGAGCCAAAAGACCCCTAATGGGTCGCATTGCTTCCCGCCTCAGCCATAAAGCCATTTTTACCTCCGACAATCCGCGTTCTGAAGACCCTGCGGAAATTATCCGTGAAATGCAAAGTGAACTCACGACATTGGAGCGGAGCCGTATGCTCGCTATTCCCAACCGGGAAGAGGCCCTTAAAACGGCAGTGGCGTTATGTAAGTCAGGCGATGTTGTTCTTGTAGCCGGTAAAGGTCACGAAAAATACCAGGAAATACAGGGTGTAAAGTACCCTTTCGATGATAAATCAATTCTTCAATCCATTTTCAAAAACATGGAGGCAAACTGATGTTATATTATCTGTTTAAATATCTGGATCGCCACACTGATTTCCCGGGAGCAGGTGTATTTCAATATCTGTCATTCCGTGCGGGAATGGCCATTATTCTTTCCCTCATTATTTCAGCCGTTTTCGGAAAGCGTCTGATTGCCATGCTCCGCAGGCTTCAGGTGGGTGAAACCATCCGCGATTTGGGTTTGAGCGGTCAGTTGGAAAAAGCAGGAACCCCCACCATGGGCGGGCTCATTATTCTTGGTTCCATTCTGCTTCCCGTATTGCTTTTTGCGAGGCTGGATAATGTGTATATATTATTAATGATTGCCACAACTTTGGGGTTGGGATTAATCGGCTTTTTGGATGATTATATCAAAGTATTTCGTAAGAATAAAGAAGGGCTCGCCGGCCGCTTCAAAATTGTAGGACAGGTAAGTATCGGTCTTCTGGTGGGTGCCGTGTTATATTTTCATCCGGATGTTACCATGCGTCGCAAATGGGTAGATGCTCCAGTTTCCATTGATCAGCCGGCACTTCCGTCCGAAATTTTGGAATCCAATTTTGTGGATGTGAATACCCAGATAACCACCATTCCTTTTGTAAAAAATCATGAGTTTAATTATTCCAAGTTGCTTTCTTTCCTTGGCGACGGATATGAGGATTATGCCTGGCTTATATTTATTCCCATTTGTATTTTTATTCTTACGGCCGTATCCAACGGGGCCAACATTACTGACGGAATTGACGGATTAGCCACTGGTACTTCGGCTATTATCGGCGTGGCATTGGGCATTTTCGCCTACGTTTCGGGAAATACCATTTTTGCCAATTACCTGAACGTAATGTATATTCCCGATTCGGGTGAATTGGTGGTTTTTACGGCTGCCTTTGTGGGTGCCTGCATCGGATTTCTCTGGTACAATGCCTATCCTGCCCAGGTATTCATGGGCGATACGGGATCTCTTGCATTGGGAGGAATCATTGCCACGTTGGCCATCTGCATACGCAAAGAACTTCTTCTTCCCGTGTTATGTGGGATTTTTCTGGTGGAAAACCTCTCCGTGATGCTGCAGGTTTCTTACTTTAAATATACCCGGAAAAAATTTGGGGAGGGCCGACGCATTTTTAGGATGTCGCCCCTGCATCACCATTATCAAAAAGTTGGCATGCATGAGGCCAAAATCGTAAGCCGGTTTTGGATCGTGGGAATCGGGTTAGCCATTTTTACCTTAATTACTTTGAAACTCCGCTGAAAATATGGCCAAAAGAATAGTCATATTGGGTGGTGGGGAAAGCGGAGCCGGCGCGGCAGTGCTTGCCAGGGTAAAGGGGTTTGATGTTTTCCTTAGTGACGGTGGTGCCCTGAAACCCAAGCATAAACAATGGCTCAATGATTACGACATTTCATTCGAAGAAAACGGTCATTCAGAGCTTGCTGTATTGTCTGCAGATGAAGTAATAAAAAGTCCGGGTATTCCGGATAAAAACCACTGGGTAAAAGCTATCCGCGCCAAAGGCATTCCCGTTATTTCAGAAATTGAATTTGCCGGCCGTTATACCGACGCCAAAATAATCGGTATAACAGGTACAAATGGGAAAACTACCACCACCTTGCTCACTTATCATGCACTCCACAAAGGAGGGTTGAATGTAGGATGCGCCGGCAATGTGGGCATGTCGTTTGCTTATTCGGTCGCTACAGAATCCTTCGATTATTATGTGCTTGAGCTGAGTAGTTTTCAGTTGGACGGTATTGAGCAATTCCGACCGGACATTGCCGTGCTCATGAACATAACACCCGATCATCTGGATCGTTACGATTACGTCTATCAGCATTACATCAATTCAAAATTTCGCATTACCCGAAATCAGCGGGAGTCGGATCACTTGGTTTATTGTGCCGATTCTCCTGATGTAGCCAATGAAGTGGCGCGGGTATCCATAACAGCTCAACTGCATCCCTTCAGTATGATCCACAGGGTGGATGAAGGTGCATTTTCAGAAAACGGAAAACTGGTTATCAACATAAAAAACAAAGAGTTTGACATGAATTTACAGGAACTGTCTCTGCAAGGCAAGCACAATGCCTACAATGCCATGGCTGCAGCCATAAGTGCGCGTCTGGTGGAAATCCGCCGCGAAAGTCTCCGCGAAAGTCTTTCCGATTTTCAGAACGTAGAGCATCGGATGGAGTTTGTGGCCCGCGTGCGTGGTGTGGATTACATCAACGACAGCAAGGCCACCAATGTAAACTCGGCTTTTTATGCGCTCGAAAGTATGAAATGTCCGATAGTTTGGATTGCCGGCGGGGTAGATAAAGGAAATGAATACGCTGAACTTCTTCCCGTAGTGGAGGGTAAAGTAAAAGCGCTTATCTGCCTGGGCAATGATAATGCCAAATTGATGGCCGCTTTTGCCGATGCGGTTCCACTTATTTTGGAAGTAAGCTCCATGCCTGAAGCCGTGCAGGCGGCTTACCGCATAGCAACCAAGGGAGAGGCTGTTCTTCTTTCTCCGGCCTGTGCCAGTTTCGATCTGTTTGAAAATTACGAAGACAGAGGCCGCCGTTTTAAGCAATGGGTTCGCGAATTATAACAAAATAAGCAGCAGCCGGAGTACAGATGGAAAGCGTAAAAAAATATCTGCAGGGTGACTTGGTGATCTGGGTTATTGCCGGACTCCTCTCTCTGTTTTCAATGCTGACGGTTTACAGCACCACGGGCTCGCTGGCATTCAAATATAAAGGCGGAAATACGGAAGCTTATCTGGTGGAACGATTTCTTTTCATGATTGCCGGTTTTGGAGTCATGTTCCTGATTCAAAAAGTTAAATACACGGTTTTTTCGAAGGTGGCCAAGCTTTTGCTTTTTATATCCATACCGCTTTTGTTTCTTACTTTGGTCATGGGTTCCAGAATTAATGATGCCAGCAGGTGGCTTACCATTCCAGGATTGCCCATCAGTTTTCAAACCAGCGATTTGGCCAAGTTGGCCCTGATTGTTTATGTGTCTTCTTTTTTGGCAAAACGCCAGGATGAAATTGATGACCTGAAGCGAACATTTATTCCCGTTCTGATTCCCATTTTGGCGGTTTGTTTTCTCATTTTTCCCGCGAATTTTTCTACGGCCGCCATGCTTTTTTTTATTTGTGTACTCATCATGTTTGTGGCCGGTGTGCAAATTAAACACTTGCTTGCCATGACGGGAATCATGGTATTTGCCGGTGCTATTTTTGTATTGGTGCTGGCCAATGTTCCTGGGAGTCGCGTAGCTACATGGAAGGCCAGAATCGAAAATTTTTCAGACGGAAAGAATGCAGATAATTACCAGGCAGAGCAAGCCAAAATGGCTATTGCCAACGGACGCTTTTTAGGTACGGGTCCGGCTAATAATCCGAATAAATATTTTTTACCTCAGAGTTATTCCGATTTTATTTATGCCATGATTATCGGAGAATATGGTTTCTTCGGTGGATTTGTCGTCTTATTCTGCTATTTGATTTTGCTTTACCGGGCTTATCGGATTGCCTCCAAAACCAAATTGGCATTTGCCATTTTGTTATCCATCGGACTCAGCCTGATGTTAACCGTTCAGGCATTCATCAATATGGCCGTTGCCGTTAATCTTTTTCCCGTTACGGGGCAACCTTTGCCATTGGTGAGTATGGGCGGTACCGGTACCTTATTTACCAGTTTGGCGTTGGGCATGATGCTCAGCGTAAGCCGAACCGTTATTGATAATCCTGTTTCCGATTCTAATTCTGAAAAAAATGAGGCTTAAAAAAATCATTATAAGCGGAGGAGGAACGGGAGGGCATATTTTCCCGGCGGTGGCCATAGCCGATGCCGTTAAGAAACGATTTCCGGAAGTGGATATTTTATTTGTTGGAGCACTGGGCCGCATGGAAATGCAGAAGGTTCCGGCTGCGGGCTATCCGATAGAAGGACTCGAAATTGAAGGTATAAAGCGCAGCCTGTCTTTATCCAATTTTCTTTTTCCGTTTAAACTTTTGAAAAGTTACACCAAGGCAGCGGCTATAATCAAAAGCCATCAGCCTCAGCTAGTAGTGGGAACGGGAGGTTTTGCGAGCGGACCCACGCTTCTGGCGGCATGGAGGTCCGGTGTGCCCGTGGTTATTCAGGAGCAGAATTCCTTTCCGGGAATAACCAACCGTTTTATGGGAAAAAGAGCAGCCCGAATTTGCGTGGCCTATCCCGGCCTGGAACGCTTCTTTCCTTCTGCCAATATCCGTATCACCGGCAATCCCGTTAGGACTCAGATAGAGCATAATATATTCAATCGCGAAATGGGAGCTACCCGTTTTGGTCTGCGTCCGGATAAGCCCATCGTGTTCGTTTACGGCGGAAGTCAGGGCGCCCTTCCCATCAACCGCGGCGTAGATCAGGCATTGACCTCTCTCTTGGCGGAGGATATTCAGGTTATCTGGCAAACAGGAAAATCGTATGTGGAAAGAGCCCGATTCGCGGTGCAATCCGCCGGCCTGGCTGATCGTGTTTTTGTGTCTGATTTTATTGAAGCCATGGATGCCGCCTACGCCTGTTGCGATTTGGTTATTTGCCGTGCCGGAGCCATTTCGGTTTCAGAAATATGCATGCAGGGTCTGCCTTCGGTGCTGGTGCCTCTGCCTACTGCCGCTGAAGATCATCAGACAAAAAATGCGTTGGTTTTGGCAGAACGCAGTGCTGCTGAAATTCTCAGTAACGAGGAGGCTCCGGAGCGGTTGGGGTATTTTCTCATCCGGCTCCTGCGCGATGAAGAAAAACGGAGAAATATGGGCATTCAGGCGAAAAACTTAGCCGTATTCAATTCGGCCGAAAAAATTGTTGATGAATTAATACAGGTTGCTGCACATTGAAGGATTTAAGCCACATAAAAGCAGTTTACTTTCTGGGAATAGGAGGAATCGGCATGAGTGCCCTGGCGCGGTATTTCCATTTGCGTGGATTGCCGGTTGCCGGTTATGACCGCACTCCCTCTGCTCTTACGCAGGAATTGGAACACGAGGGAATGTCAATCCATTATCAGGATGATATAACTGCAATTCCGATGTCCATACGTTCCTTACCCCCTGAGTTGCTTCTGGTGGTATTAACTCCGGCTGTTTCTTCCGACCATACCGAACTGCTTTATTTCCTTGATCAGGGTTACTCCGTATTCAAACGTTCTGAGGTGCTTGGGCTTATTACCCGGCAGACTTCCACGATTGCCGTTGCGGGTACCCATGGTAAAACCACCACGTCGGCCATGGTTACCCATCTGCTTGAAGCAACCGGAAAACAACCTACGGCTTTCGTGGGTGGCATCATGACCAATTACGATACCAATTTTTTGCCCGGCGTCGGTAATTTGACCGTGGTAGAGGCTGATGAGTTTGATCGTTCTTTCCTTCGGCTTTCACCTGATATATCTATCATTACGTCGGTAGATCCCGATCATTTGGATATTTATTCCGATGCCTCTTCATTTACCGATGGATTCCGCCTTTTTGCCAAATGTCTGAAGTCTGAAGGAAAACTCATCGTGCATGAATCCGTTGCATCCGAATTTGCCGGAATTAGCCGAATTTCTTACGGTTTTGGAGATGAGGCCGATGTTCAGATTTATGATATCCGTGTGGGAAATGGCACATTTCTGTTTTCAGTAAAAGGGCTATACTCACAGGCTGATTTTGTGCTGCATATTCCCGGAAGACATAATGTGTTGAATGCGGTCGCCGCCGTTACGGCCTGTTGGCTGTCGGGTTTGCCCCCGGAGGATCTCCGGCTTGCTTTGGCTTCCTTCAGAGGGGTAAAAAGACGTTTCGAAAAAATTGCCGAACACAACGGAAAAGTATTTATTGATGATTACGCACATCATCCATCCGAATTGGAAGCCTGCATATCGGCGGCCAGGGAGTTATATCCGGATAAGCGCATTTTCGGGGCATTTCAGCCGCATCTGTTTACCCGTACCCGCGACTTTTCTGCGGGATTTTCTGCTGCCCTGAATAAATTGGATTACTTCTATCTACTGCCAATTTATCCGGCGCGTGAATTGCCCATTCCCGGAGTATCTTCCCAGATGCTCCTGGCCGATATTACTGCTCCTGGCCGACTCATTAACAAAGAGGATTTGGCGGATGCAGTGAGAAAAGACCTGAACCGGTTGGATGTGTTCCTCACACTGGGAGCGGGCGATATTGACCGTGAAGTGGAACGAATAAAAAAGGAGTTTGAGGCATGAAGATATCCAAACGAAAAATCAAGCGTTTCTTTTTTGTTCTGGCCATCCTGGTTTCGCCTGTGTTGGTGGGTGGAATTTTGTTTTACGTAAACAAGGCCGAGCAGCAGGTGAGTTGCGTAGAAATAAAAGTAAATTTTCTGCGCAGGGGTGAGGGAGAATTGATTAAGGAGTCCGAAGTACTGGATTTGGTTTCCAAATATTGCAATTCGTCTTCAGGTCAGGCCAACGGGCTTCAGGTAAGTGTTTTGGAGAACAAGTTGGAGATGCTGCCTGCCGTAAAAAATGCCGAGGTGTATCGGAAAATAAACGGTGAATTATTTGTGGAAGTAGAGCAGCGCATTCCCGTCTGCCGTATTTTTGATCAAAGCGGATCGGATTATTACTTGGATGTAAGCGGAGAGATTTTCCCCTCCGTGCCCGGGATTTCCGTGCGTGTTCCC
>JBIJBG010000297.1:0-2552 GCA_044345355.1 Flavobacteriales bacterium | reverse complement strand
GGGGCAAAAAAAATCCCGGAAATGAATTCCGGGATTTCTGAAAAGTAGAATACGGTTTTTATTTTATTACTTCTATCACGCAGTAGCGGGAAGCTTTCCAAAAAGAGGAAGCATCCTTAATCACCAATTTGGCCCCCGTGAGTTCATACGAACCGGATGGGTGCGAAGAGAGTAACCTGGCTTTTTGCGCATTGACGGAAATATTGTTTGTTCTGCGCGCATCGGCTTTAGTAAAATACGAAGAGTTGAAATCCAGTTTTTTGCCTGAACTGCCTCCGCTGAAGCTTCCGTTTTTCGATAATACGCCGTTTTCTGTGAGCTCCTTTTTGGTTCCTACGGCGTAGTACACTTCGTTTATTTCATCGTCTTTGCGCACAATGGTTTCCGCTTTGGCTTTGGAGTCAGTACTGAGCGAATCTACGGCCTTATTCAATCCTTCTACTTTGTAGTTGAGAGCAATAAGCTTTTCATTGAGTGCGACAATCTCTTCGTCTTTTTCACTGATTGAGCGATTCAACCTTTCGATGGTTTTTTCAAATTCAGCAATTTTAAAATTTGAATTTTTCAATTTTCGCTGTAAATCGGAAATCCTGGTTTTGTTTTTTTCCATCAGCTCATTGATGCTTTGAATTTCGGCTTCGATGCGTGTTTTAACATCTCCGCCCAGTTCAGCACTGGTTTCCACGTTCTGAGCTTCCAATGAGCGTTCTTTTTGTTGCACGGAAAGCAGGTTCTGCTCAATTTCATTGAATGATTTCATGAAATCATTCACATCTTCATCGCGTTGCTCCAAATCTTTTTTGAGTGCCTGGTTTTCAGTTTTCAGTTGCTCCAATTCTTCGCTTCCGCCTGTGGGCCCGCAGCCCCAAAATAAAGAGGCGCAAAGAAGCAGTCCGGTGTAGGATAATATGGTTTTCATAAACAGGTTATTTTTAGGTTTTATTCTTCTACCGTAGCGCAGTTGTAGCCGGCTTTAATCAAGTCTGTCTGAAATTTTTGTCTTTCATCGCGGTTGCGTGAACACAATTCCTGTGCATCCTGAGCACCCACGATAGTCGTGCAGCGGATACAGATATTTTCACGGCACGAAGAAAGGGAAAGAGCCGCAATGGCCATACAAGCGAAAACGAATACTTTTTTCATGAGTTTTTTACATTTTTACAAATGTAGTGCTTTTCCATCTTCTCCGAAAAATCAGAATGGATAATTGATGGCAAAATTCCAAACTACACTTTTCCATTTCAGATAGGGTAAAACCCAGAGGTTTTCGCCAGGGCCTACCGTGGGGTCGTATATAGGTATACCGGGATCTACCCGAAAAATGAAGAAGCCCAGATTGAGCCTAAGGCCTAATCCGGCACCTAAGGCAATTTCTTTGTAAAATCGGCGGATGTCGAAATGGGCCAGCGGTCGGTTGGCATCCGAATTCATCGCCCAGATATTGCCCGCGTCGGCGAAAAGCGCCAGCTCAATTTGTTTGATAACCGTGAAACGATACTCAGCCTGAAGCAGCAATTTTAAATCGGCAAATTGGTCAAAGGCAAAGCCGGTGCCCTGATTGAATGATCCGGGTCCCAGTCGTCTGGCTCTCCAACCCCTGATATCCGTGGCTCCTCCGGCCGAGAAACTTTTTTCGAAAGGCAGACTTTTGGAGTTGAGGTAGGGAACCCCCACGCCCAAAAGTCCGCGCAAGGCAAGGGAATGTTTTTCACTGAAAACAAAGTAAGAACGCAGGTCGGGTTCGAGCCTCACAAATTGTGCAAAAGGGGTATTGAGTATGGTAAACCGTTCCGATTGATCTCTGGGGAAGGCTCCTGCCAAACCGGCCAGGAAGAGTAAGTTTCCACCCAGTTGGATATTTCCCCTGAAAGCAAGGTAGTTTCCTTTTTTTCCTGCCGTGTAGTTCGAATAATTGTAGGAGTAGAGATTATGAAATAAAATCTGATCACTGAAACTGTTGCGCAAAAACAGGTCATTGGATGCGTTGATTATTTCCTGGAAAGCAGCTGTTTTTTGAACCCGGATTGCACTAAATTCCAAAGGAATGAACCGGTGAAATTTCTGTTCGGTTTCTTGCCATTCGTATCCGAATGAGAAAGTAGAAATAAATCGGGAATAATCGGGCCGGGTTTGATAGGCATTGTTTACCCGTATGGTGGTGAATGGCGTATTTCTCTTGGAATAGCGGAAAACGCGGAATGGTACCAGAAATTTGGGCGTACGGATGGAAATTTCATTACCAACCTCCAGGGTGTTGAATAAACTCTGTACGCTGAAAGGTACATCGGCACCACCTACACGCTGGGATTCTGCCCGTCCGTATACTTTAAATTCAAAAATTTCGGAACCCTGAAAAGCATTCCGATTTCGGTACGAAAAATTGGACTCCAGGCCGGGATATGCACCCGTGGTAGTACCCTGAAAGTCCACACCTACACTTTGTTTTTGTGCCGGAGACAACATGATCCGGCAATCCAGAAAATCCCTAGCCTTACTATTTCCTACAAAAATAAACTCAATGGAAATATTGCGGAACCCGCGTAAGTTGGATA
>JBIJBG010000058.1:0-9929 GCA_044345355.1 Flavobacteriales bacterium | reverse complement strand
TAAATACAAAGAGACCTACGATCAGTATGTGCGTCTTTTTGCCGAGTTTGATAATTACAAAAAGCGGGCGGTAAAAGAGCGTCTGGAGTTTGTCAAAACGGCAGCAGCGGACGTGGTTTCTGCCATTTTGCCCGTGCTTGATGACTTTGCCCGTGCCGCAAAATCAATTGAATCCGCTACGGAAATTGCACCCGTAAAAGAGGGGGTGGATTTGATTCACAAAAAATTGTGGAAAGTACTTGCCGATAAGGGACTGGAGGATTTGAATCCGGCTCTGGGTGAAACTTTCGATGCCGACGTGCATGAAGCGATAACCCAAATACCGGCCCCCGACGAATCGTTAAAAAATAAAATTGTGGATGTGGTGGAAAAAGGTTTCGTGCTCCACGGAAAAATCATCCGTTACCCGAAAGTGGTAGTGGGTGCCTGATAATACCGAAATAAGGCTATGGCAAAACGCGATTATTATGAAGTACTGGAAGTGGCAAAGTCCGCTTCGGCCGACGAGATAAAGAAGGCCTACAGGAAGAAAGCCATTCAGTACCATCCCGATAAAAACCCCGGAGATAAATCCGCGGAAGAGAAATTTAAGGAAGCTGCCGAGGCCTACGAGGTTCTCAGCGATGCGGAAAAGAAAGCCCGCTATGACCGTTTCGGGCATGCCGGCATGGGTGGAGCGGCCTCGGGTGCAGGCGGTTACGGCGGCGGAATGAATATGGAAGATATCTTCGATCAGTTCGGCGATATTTTTGGTGGAGCGTTCGGGTTCGGCGGCGGAGGCAGGGATAGGGGCGGAAGTTCCCGGCAGGTGCACAGGGGATCAAACATCCGGATCAAAGTAAAACTCACGTTGGAGGAAATTGCTTCCGGCGTCACCAAAAAGATTAAAGTAAATAAATACGTTTCCTGCGATACTTGCAAGGGCTCAGGGGCAAAAAATGCCAACTTCAAAACATGCAGCACCTGCAACGGTTCGGGACGTGTAACCAGAGTTACCGATACGTTTCTTGGCCGCATGCAAACAGCTCAGACCTGTCCTTCCTGTGGCGGAGAGGGTAGAATCATTGCCGAAAAATGCACTAAGTGTTACGGTGACGGCGTGGTGCGCGATGAAGAAGTGATGGAAATAAAAATTCCCGCGGGCGTTGCGGAAGGAATGCAACTCAGTCTGCAGGGAAAGGGAAATGCGGGACCGCGTAACGGAGTTCCGGGAGATTTGCTTGTGGTAATCGAAGAACAGGAACACGAATATCTGATGCGCGATGGGGATCATCTGTACTATAATTTGAATATCAGTTATGCCGATGCCGCTTTAGGAGCCGAGGTGGAAGTACCTACTATTACCGGTAAAGCCAAAATAAAAATTGCGCCCGGAACCCAGTCGGGAAAAGTGCTGAAACTGAAAGGTAAGGGACTTCCCTCCGTGCAGGGATATCAAACCGGTGATCAGTTGGTTACCGTTTATGTTTGGACACCCCAAAATCTGACCAAAGAGGAAAAACAACTTCTGGAAAAAATGCGCGAAATGCCCAATTTCAAACCAGGAGAGGCATCATCGGGAAAAGGTTTTTTTTCGCGAATGAAAGATATGTTTGATTGATGGCCTTTTTCCTTTGCCGGATTGGTATATTTGACGACTACTTTTTGCTTTGCATCTTTTCACGGCAGAACATATCACCAAGCGTTTTTCAGACCGTATCGTGCTGGACAATGTTTCAATAAACATCGTTCAGGCAAGGATTTTTGGATTGTTGGGTCCCAACGGGGCCGGAAAAACCACCCTCATCCGGATTATGAATCGGATCATTGCTCCCGATTCGGGTTTATGCCTATTCAAAGGCAGGCTCATGAATGTGGCCGATACGGCACATATCGGGTATATGCCGGAAGAGCGCGGTCTGTATCGAAAAATGGCCGTGAATGAGCATATTCTTTATTTGGCCCGTCTGAAAGGTATGCATCCGCAGGAAGCACGCAAAGAACTTAACGCGTGGATTGAACGGTTTGAGATGAATTCCTGGAAGAACAAAAAGGTGGAAGAACTCTCAAAAGGCATGCAGCAGAAAGTGCAGTTTGTAGCCACCGTAATCCACAGGCCGGAATTGCTGATTTTGGATGAACCGTTCAGTGGTTTTGATCCGGTGAATGCCGATTTGGTGAAGAAAGAAATTCTTCGGCTCAAAGCCGAAGGTACAACTATCGTGCTCAGCACACACAGCATGGCTTCGGTGGAAGAACTGTGTGATGATATTGCGATGATCAACGGTGGCAGATGTGTGTTACACGGCAGTGTGAATGAAATTCGCGAGCAAAATAAATCGGGTGAGTATGAAGTTCTTTTCCGTGGCAACATGGTTACGTTTACATCCGCACTCTGGGCCGGCGGTACTATTTTGTCCCAAGCCAATTTAGGAGCCGACCTTTGGAAAGTCAGACTCAGATTGAGTCCTCAGGCCAATGTAAACGGCATTCTGAGCGAACTCATCCATAAAGTGGAAATCAAAGGCCTGCAGGAATACCTTCCCGGTATGCATGAAATATTCGTTAATCTGGTTAAATCAGACGGCACTGCGCAAGTTTCTGCCGGATACACGGAATGAAAAAGATAGGCATCATCATCGGTCGTGAATACCTCACGAGGGTCAGAAAGAAATCGTTTCTGCTGATGACTCTTTTTGGTCCGCTGCTGGCCGCCGGTTTGTACGGGTTATTCATTTGGCTTGCAGTTTCTGAGGAAACTCCCGCGGTGAAGGTGGGTATTTGCGATCACAGCGAAATTTTTCTGGGTGATGATATTCCCCTG
Source organism: Flavobacteriales bacterium (assembly GCA_044345355.1). Lineage (GTDB taxonomy): Bacteria > Bacteroidota > Bacteroidia > CAIKAF01 > CAIKAF01 > JAKRSD01. Next base: position 7,126 of record JBIJBG010000058.1, on the reverse strand, counting down.
CAGAACAGGAATGACAAAATGTATTTTCCCCGGGCGCCTTACAATATTGAGGAAGCAAAGGACAGTCTGCGTGCCGGTAAGTTTGATGCGGTTTTATTTATCCCGCGTGATCCGGTGAACAGCTCCGCCAAAAGTTTTGTATTGTTCTACACCAACCGCATTCCCATTTCCTCGGTAAAATATACCGAAGAACTCGTGAGCCGACTGATTGAGGATGTCAAGCTCAAAATGAATAACATCAGCAGAGCAGAATTTGAGCAGGTTCGCACACGTATTTCCGTGGAGCAGTCCAAGGTGAGTTTGGACAAATCGGAGGCGGATAAAAAAATGGATAATGCTCCATACATCATTGCCTTTATCAACAGTTTTTTGGTGTATTTACTTATTCTCGTTTACGGTATGCAGGTGTTGCGCGGGGTGATGGAAGAGAAGCAGAGCCGCATTGTGGAGGTGATTATTTCCAGCGTGAAGCCTATTCAGCTCATGATGGGGAAAATATTGGGTATTGCGGCCGTTGGCCTTACCCAATTTATACTGTGGATTGTTTTTTCAGGGATCTGTTTTGCCGCGGTTTCCTTTTTTGTGTTGGGCTTTTCCGATCCGGAACAGATTCAACAGCAGTTGGAAGGAATGGGCCAACTTTCCGCCGCCGAGGGTGTGGAGGAATCATTCGACATGACCTCCCTTGCCGGGTTATTTCGGGTGAATCTCTGGGTGATTTTACCCGTTTTGTTTTTCTTCTTTTTGGGCGGATACTTGTTATATTCGGCCATGTTCGCAGCGGTGGGCGCTCTGGTGGATACCGATTCAGATACGCAGCAGTTTATGCTTCCAGTAACCATGCCTTTAGTATTCTCAATTGCTCTCGCTCAGGTGGCGCTTAAAAATCCCGACGGAGATCTGGCTGTGTTCTTATCCCTTTTTCCGCTTACCAGTCCTATTGTTTTTCCTGTACGGGCAGCCTTTACGTTTGATGTTCTGCATCTCATTTTGGCCGTTGTATTTCTTGTAGCGGCCATCGTTTTGATTACCTGGATTGCCGCCCGCATCTACCGTACGGGAATTTTGATGTATGGAAAGCGCATCTCCTGGAAGGAAGTATTCCGCTGGATGGTTTACAAGCCATAGAATCAGGTAGCAGGTATCAAGCAAAGCAAAGCGACGCATGAGCGTAGCGAATAATCAGGAATCAAGAAATTAGTATTAAGTAATTAGAAAAGACGGTCCGAAACTTCTGCCTATTCCCCGAATCCCGATCCCGAAAGCTTTCGGGATTCGGGGTTCTGCCTGATAACAGATAACCATTAGCGGATAACGATCACCAGAGCAAGGATAAAGGAGCAGATATTTGGTATTAGATATTTAGTGTTTAGACGGGGCATGACCTACCCGAGAAAATCAAATGAGACCATCCGGAAAGCAGAAGAAACGGAACAACCAAACATTGGAACAACCTTCTCAAATCCCTTTCGTCAGGTTCCGGACCAATTTGAAATTACTGAAAAACTGTTTCAGGATGATACGGATAAACGTGTAACCCGGAATGGCCAGAATCATGCCCACCATACCACCCACATTGCCTGCAATAAGTAATACGATAAATAATTCAAGGGGGTGGGCCTTTACGCTGTTGGAAAAAATGATGGGCTGGAACAACAGGTTGTCTAACATTTGGGTGATGGAAAAAACAGCGAGCATTTTGATTATCAGTGGCATAGTTCCTGCGTAGAAATCTAAATCCAGATTATTGGTGATGGCCAGCATGATACCGAAAGCACCACCCATGAGCGGGCCCACGTAAGGAATGATGTTAAACAACCCGGCTGCAAAACCGATGGTGATGGCCAAAGGAAAACTCAGACCCACAACAAGCGATCCTAATGTCAAACAGGTAGAAACTAACAATATTTGAATGCCTATCCCCACAAAATAACGGGTGAGCAGATCCCGACTGTCGCGGATAATTTCCCTCACCTGATCCTCATATTTTGTGGGCGTGGCCGACATAACTGCTTTATAAAACAGGGTTTGGTCGCGCAGGAAAAAGAAGGTGATGAATGAAATGGCAAAAATACCGATACCAACTTCGCCCAGAAATCCGAAAACCGTTCCGAAAAGGTTGCTGAAGGCCGCCAGATTAAAGGCATCTACCACCTGAGAGTTTACGTACTCTTCCAGCGATTGGTTTCCCGAAAAGCGGATATTGTGTTCCTGTAGCCAAACCACCAGACGGTCTATAGGTTCCTGCAGGGCACGCAGGATGGCACCGCTGTCAATCTGCGAAAATTTTTCTACCTGAAAGGCAAGTGCGGGAATTACAACGGCTAAAATGCCGATGAGTACGGTCCAAAGAAGAATAATGGTAATCAGGGCTGCCAGTGAATCGGGCATGCGAAATTTTCCTATTTTGATTTTTTCCAGCAGGTTTACCACCGGTTTTCCTACGAGCGACAAGACTACGGACGCCAATACATAACCAACGATGGCAGCGAAATACCAAAGAATCCATGCAATCGTCAAAAGGGAAATAGCCACCAACACAAACCGGATTACCCTGGAAAAGGAATAGGGATTACCGGAATTGACATTTGTTTCCATAAAGGACAAAGGTATGGGAATTGAGATATCGGGGAAGAATCAATGACAAAACAATTTAACAATCAAATCTTCAAACCTCCCCTTCCTTCAGACGTTGGAGTGATACAGAATCAAGGGTATGTTCTCCTTTAAATGTAAGTACTTTTACGGGAAGTTCTGTTTTGCGGATCATGTCGTGCATCATTTCAACAGGACTTTCAGACAAATAGGGGTCTTCCGTTCCGTAAATGATATACGATTTACCCCTGCCCATCAGGGTTCTCAATTCTTCCGCAGACATGTCATGTGGTACCCCGCCTGCCCATAAAATCAATTTTTCGATGGGCTCAGGGCGTTGTTTCAGCCAGCGGCAAAGCACCGCCACCCCCTGCGAGAAACCCAGAAAAACAAAACGTTCTGCCCCGCTTTCAGTCTTTATTCGGTCAAATAAGGTATTTAGGTAACTTTCCAGATCCTTTATTTCGGCTTCCCGCTCATGTTTCGTCATCCAGGATGCGCCCACACGTTCATATTTTCCTTCCAGATAGAAATGCGATGGGGCCTCGGGCGCAACCACCAGGGTTTCCTCATCCGCGATGGGTTCAAAATGTTTGATAAAATATCGACTCAATTGCCCATATCCATGCAGTACAAACCATACCGTTTTCGCGCCTTTTTTTTGTCCGCAGGTAGAATAAAATGCCGTTTTAACGGTGGACAGAGTCAGATTTTCCATACCACAAAAGTAAATCTTCCCGGCAGAATGTGAATTTGTGCTTCCCGCTTCCCCTTAATCCTCCGGTTAGGTTACCTTTGCAAAAAATCAACATAAAATACAGGTAATGAAAATACAATCCGTAGCCGCTCTAAATGACAAGGATACGCTGGTTCTGCTGGTCGGTGCAGCCTCATTCAAACCATCCGTAGCCGGCCTGAAAGGTAAAATGGCCGAAACAGCTTCTTCGCGGCTGAAAGAAGCCAAAGAGCCCGTGGTTCTCGATGAACTGACGCGGTATATTATTTTGGTTCCCGTTCCCGAAGCAGAGGACCGTACCCGCTTTTTGGAAGGACTCAGAAAATCGGGGCAGGCGGTTCAGTCCATCCTGAAATCAAAAAAGCAGGGCACTTTGCAGCTTCTTGATGTTGACGCCGGATCTGCCGGTCTTATGGCTCTTTGTGAGGGTCTTGTACTTTCTTCCTACTCGTTTACCAAATATTTTTCCGATTCCAAAGTGAAGGAAACCTATCCATCGGTTTTGAAAATCAAAGGCGATGTGAATCTGAACAAATTAAAGGTGCTCACAGATGCCGTTTTTCTCGCCCGAAATTTGGTGAATGAGCCTTACATACATATGGGAACAGGCGATTTGGCCGCATGTGCTGTGGAAGTGGGTAAACACTTCGGTATCAAAGTGGAAGTGTTTACAAAAAAGAAAATTGAAACCCTGAAAATGGGCGGTCTTTTGGCGGTAAACCGCGCAAGTAAAGATGATCCCGCATTTATCGTGATGGAGTACAAACCCAAAGGGGCGGCGAATACCAAACCATTGGTGCTCGTAGGAAAAGGTGTGGTATACGATACGGGAGGAGCCAGTTTGAAGTCCTCTGCCGGCATGACCACCATGAAATGCGACATGGCCGGAGCGGCTGCTGTAATAGGCGCCATGCAGGCTTTTGCTGCGGGTAAATTGCCTGTATATGCCGTAGGCCTTATTCCCGTAACCGATAACCTGATTGATGCCCATTCGGTGGTGCCGGGCGATGTAATTACCATGTCGAGCGGGAAAACGGTTGAAATTCTCAATACGGATGCGGAAGGCCGTCTGATTTTGGCAGATGCGCTGCATTATGCCAAAAAATACAACCCCGAGTTGGTAATTGACCTGGCTACCCTTACCGGTGCGGCGGCACGCGCCATCGGTGAATACGGCATTGCGGCACACGAAGTCAATTCTGCCCATTACAAATTTGCACTGGAAGATGCCGGAGCGGAGGTGTATGAACGCTTGGTCTGGTTTCCCATGTGGGACGAGTACGGCGATATGATCAAAAGTGACGTGGCCGACATAAAAAATCTCGGTGGTGCCGATGCCGGTATGATTACCGCCGCCAAGTTTCTGCAGCACTTTACCGATTATCCCTGGATTCACCTGGACATAGCCGGTCCTGCTTTTCTGGAAAGGTCAATAAGCTACAGGGGAAAAGGCGGAACCGGAGTGGGCGTGAGGCTTTTATATACATTTGCCGCACATTATTTCCTGACTGAAAAAAGCACCTCCAAAAAAGGGAAAAAATGACGAAAGAAGCAGTAAAAACGGTTGGGACTATGCGTGTGGGCATCACGGCAGGTGACATTTTCGGAACTGGTCCGGAGCTCATCATCAAGGCACTTTCAGACAGTCGCATAACCGAGTTATTCACGCCCGTGATATTTTGTTCTTCCCGTGTGTTGTCTTTTTACCGCAAACTCATCGAAGGTCATCAGGAATTTAACTACACCAAAACTGCGGACGACCGAATTGTTCCGGGCAAAATAAATCTCATCAACGTATGGGAGGATGAGGTGCACCTAGAGCCCGGTTTGCGCAGTCCTGAAGGAGGAAAATATGCATTGATGGCCTTGGATGCAGCCACCCGTGCGCTTTCCCAAAATAAGATTGACGTATTGGTCACCGGGCCTTTGGATAAGGCATTGGTAGAAGCATCGGGCGTTCCGTTTATCGGGCATACCGAATACCTGGGCGAGCATTTCGGGGCAGAACCGTTGATGATTCTAACCGGCGAGCGGTTGCGTGTGGCTTTGGCCACCGGCCATAAAGCATTAAAGGATATTTCCTCCCTGTTGTCTGCCGACCGTATTTTCAATAAAATTCAGTTGTTGGAGAAATCCATGATCCGCGATTTCGGTATACGCAAACCCAAAATTGCCGTACTCGGTCTGAATCCGCATGCGGGTGATGACGGGCTTTTCGGCAATGAGGAAAAAGAATTCATCGTCCCCGGAATAAAAAAGGCGACGGATAAAGGCATTCTGGTGCACGGGCCTTTTGCCGCCGACGGATTCTTTGGTTCCGGTGCTTTCGCTCGATACGATGCCGTTTTGGCCATGTATCACGATCAGGGACTCATACCCTTCAAAACGATAGCCGGCTGGGAAGGAGTCAATTTTACGGCGAATCTTCCCATAGTGCGGACATCGCCCGATCATGGACCGGCCTTCGATAAGGCGGGAAAGGATTGCGCCGATGAAACTTCCTTCCGCAACGCCCTTTATTTGGCCGTGGATATCCGCCGACGCCGGGATGAGTATGGGGAGATATCCGCCAATCCCCTGCGTATTATGAGCGTAGAGGAGCTTAATAATCTGAAATAGAGTTTAATAACGGATTTAGACAGAGCCTGAGGCAGGGAAAAATAAGCTAAATTTTTTTCTTTTCTCCGATAGTTTTATCTTTGCACCCCTCTGTATGAAAAAGTTGAGTGAATACGTTGTTCAATTTGAAGGTTTAAAAACGGGATCGCATCACTTTGATTGGGAGGTGGATGAAAAGTTCTTTGAAGATTTCGGAGATGTGGAATTCGGACGGGGCAAGTTTCATGTGGAACTTGATCTGCAGAAAGAGAATACCATGCTCATACTAAACTTTCACATTCAAGGCAGTTTTCCCTGTTCTTGTGATTTGTGTCTTGAAGAAATTCAGATGCCCGTGGAACATGAAGATCGCCTTATCGTGAAGTTTGGTTCTGGAGAAGAAGAGTCGGATGCGGAAATTATTTTTTTGCGGCACGGAGAATATGAAATTGATCTCCGGCAGCCCATTTATGAAATCATTGCCACATCAGTGCCCCTTCGCAGAACTTGTGCCGATGTAGGAAAAACCTGTGATCCTGAGATGTTGCGACGCATCGGATACTCTCAGGGATTTCCCGGGGATGATGCAAGTCATGCAGAAGAAGGCGAATCTCCGTGGGATATCCTGAAATCATTGAAAAACAAGGAAAAGAAGTAAATAACAGTTTAAAATAAAGTACAATGCCAAATCCGAAGCGCAGACATTCGAAAACACGCAGTAAATCGCGCAGAACGCATTATAAAGCCTCAGCTCCTACGCTGGCAAAATGCAACGTTACCGGAGTGGTTCACCGCATGCACCGTGCTTACGAGGTTGACGGAAACCTCTTTTACAACGGAAAATTGTTGGTTGAATCCAAAACGGAAGCGTAACATTACGTGGTGGGAACATGGAACATAGGGCTCGATGTTTCCGGCGGTGATTTTGCTCCCGGTTGCAATTTTGACGGCGCAGCCGCCGCTCTGAGCGAATACGCCGGCACGCTGCATCTTACCCTGTTCGGGCCTGAAGAGATTATCCGTTCCGGCATGTCCGAACGCGGTGTAGATACTTCCCTTTACACCGTGGTGGATGCCCCGGAAATCATTGAAATGGGTGAATCGCCCATGCGGGCCTTCATGACCAAACCCAGGTCAAGCATTGCCATAGGTTTTCGTTGGCTTCAGGAGGAAAAAATTCATGGATTTGCCAGTGCG
>JBIJBG010000185.1:0-4570 GCA_044345355.1 Flavobacteriales bacterium | reverse complement strand
GAACCGGAATTTTGCGGTTCAGAATGACAGTATTTTTATCGTCAAAATCAACGGTGAAATAGGTACGCCCTCATGTTCTTTGTCCATCACCCATGCCCTCACCGACCTGCCTTATGGCGCTGCTCCCAACGGAAGACAAAAAAATACGGCCAAAACATTGGCCACCAATGATGGCCGGGTACTCGGTGCGTTTGTGGAGGGTGATGAGGTTCAATTTGTTTCCAATTCCGTAGATACGTTAAACGGGAATGCCGCCATTTATCATGGAAAAATTACGGGAGTAAATTCAGGTAATTATTCCATTACGGGCACTTTAATCAGTTTAGATTCACTGGATTTCGGTTATCCCAACATTACCTATGTAGAGCAAGGAACGGGAGGTCACGCATCCATTATTTCTTTTAATCATAGTGGTCCAAACCGCTTTCCCGGATTTTCTGCTTTGTATTTCGACGGTACGGCTCATTCAGACATCCTTCCCCTTAAAGAAGGGCTTACATTCATAGACCGTCTTTCACAGATGGATCAACGCTGGGGTGATTACAGCGGATCGCAGCGGCTTTGGTCGGTGCCCGGGGTGGTTTGGGTGGAAGGTATTTACGGTAAGGGAAATGCTTATGGATGCCATGCCGTAAAAATTGGCTCATTTAATGCAGATATTACTGAATACGAAAATGCTCCGGTAAACGACTTGCATATTTTCCCTAATCCCGCCGATCAGTGGATGCACATTGACTTTCAAATTCCCGAATCAGGAGAGGTTCGCTTTGTGCTTCGGGATATGGCCGGTAGGCAGGTTGGTGTTATTTTGGAACGCAATTGCCAAAAGGGAAAAAATATTCTCACGTTTAATACCAATTCGCTTCCATCGGGAGTCTATTCCATATCCATGGAAATGCAGGGGAAAATGCCTTTGGTACAAAAGTTTGTGAGACCCTGAGGCTTTCTTTATTTGTTATATTAAATGGCTGTTTCAGGTTTTTTTATGTGTAAAAAATATAACGCCTCCTGTTTTCAAACTAAGAAAATCTATTGTGTGGGACATGTTGTCACGTGTATTTTGTCATTCGTTTTTTTAGGTTGTTTTTCTGTGTCGGTGCAGGCACAAAATGAACTTTTTGTGAGGGGAAGGGTGTTGGATTCTCTTTCATCCGCGCCGCTTCCTGGGGCAAATGTGACCCTGATTTTTTTGGCTGATTCATCCAGTACGGGCGCGGTAACAGATGCTGACGGAAATTTCTCGGTAAAGGCAAGTCAGCCAGGGAATTACCGGTTGAAAATTTCCTTTTTGGGTTACAAAACGTTGAAAAGAAAGTTAAAGGTGGGTGAAACCGGTTTGGATTTAAGCATTCTAAGGTTGTCCGGTCAGGATAAAACGCTGAATCCGGTGCAGGTAGAGGCGCAGGTGATGCAGGCAGTTCAGCAGGGAGATACTACCTCTTATAACGCGGCTGCATTTAAAACCAATCCGGATGCACAGGCAGAAGATCTCGTGAATAAAATGCCGGGTATCACTACGGAAAACGGAAAGGTTCAGGCTCAGGGCGAGGATGTGAAGCAGATTCTCGTGGACGGCAAACCCTTTTTCGGAAATGATATCAATGCAGCGCTTAAAAATTTGCCAGCGGATATCATCGAAAAAGTCCAGGTATTTGATCAGCTCAGTGATCAGGCGCGGTTCAGCGGCGTGGATGACGGGAATACCCAAAAAACCATCAACATTGTGACCAAGCAAGATACGCGCGACGGATTATTCGGAAAAGTGTATGCAGGTTACGGATACAAAAACCGTTTTGATGCGGGGGGCAATCTGAATTATTTTAACGGGGACAGGCGGATAACCGTCATCACGCAGATCAACAATATCAACAAACAAAATTTTTCTGCCGAAGATCTTACCGGTATCATGGCTTCCTCTTATGGCGGCAGTTCAGGCGGCGGAAGAAGACAAGGCGGCAGCGGCAGTTGGAGCAGGGGTGGCTCTATGGGTAATGACGGTTCCGATTTTTTGGTGAATACCCGCAACGGCATAACGGATACCCGGGCGGCGGGCATCAATTATTCCGACAAATGGGGTAAAAAGGTCAAGGTAACCGGCAGTTATTTTTTTAATTGGGGAAATACCGATTCCAGACAGGACATGGTGCGTAATTTTTTGCAAAGTGCTGACTCGGGTAACGTCTATCAGGAAAATTCAGACAACGGAACGTTGAACATGAATCACCGGTTTAATTTCCGTATGGAATATGAAATAGATTCCTTTAACGTGTTGGTCATCAATCCGCGGCTCAGCGCCCAGATTAATACGGGCTCAAGTATGTTTTCCGGCGAAACCCGGAACGGTTCAATGCTTAGAAACGATACCCGCAGTGATTTTGAATCTAATTTATGGGCACTGAATTTCTCAAACGAACTTACCTACCGGCATCGGTTTAAAAAGGCGGGAAGAACGGTATCGCTTAGCGTAAGTAACGGATATAACCGAAATAATGGGAATAACAATCTGTTTTCCCAGAACCGCTTTTTTGGTGATACCCTGTCCGCGGATTCCCTGGATCAGCAGGGAAATCTATTCGGTGACGGATATAACGTGGGCGGGCGTTTGGTGTTTAATGAATCACTCGGTAAGGGTCACAGTATAAATGCCAATTACTCGGCAAATTTTCGCCGTAGTTATGCTGACCGCTCTACTTTTCGGTATAATCAGGCCGACTCGGCTTACACCCGGCTCGATTCGCTGCTGAGCAATACCTTTTCTTCGGACTACCATACCCAGAGTGCAGGGTTCGGATACCGATTTAACGATAAAAAGACCATTCTTTCGGTGAATGTCTCTTACCAGTGGGCCATGTTATATAACCGCGATTTTATCAGGCAGCCCGGTCTTTTTTCCAGGCAATTTCATTCCGTTCTTCCTTCTGTTTTTTTTCGATATAAATTTACCGAGCAGAAAAATATAACGATCCGATACAGGGCATCGAATAACATACCTTCGGTAGATCGTTTTCAGGAAGTAATCAATAATGCCAACCCGATTCTTTTAACCACAGGAAATCTAGATCTGAAGCAGGATTTCTCCCATTTTCTCTCTGTGCGGTACAACGCCACCAATACGGCTAAATCGCATGTGTTTTTTGCCATGCTGAATGCACAGACGGTTTTTAATTATATGGCCAATTCCACCGTAATTGCTTCTTCAGATACGTTGGTTTATAATGAGGCTTTTCTGAGAAAAGGTTCCCAGATCAGCCGGCCGGTCAATCTGCAGGGGTACGTTAATTTGCGCACCTTCGTTACCTATGGATTTCCGATCAATAAAATTAAGTGTAACCTGAATGTGAATGCCGGAGTCAATTATACCCGCACTCCAGGACTTATCAATAACAACCTGAATTATTCGCATTCCCCTTCGGGAAATTTGGGCATAAGCCTCAGCAGCAACATCAGTAAGAATATTGATTTTACCATCAGTTCTACCACCAACATGACATATGTTTCCAATACCCTGCAGCGAAATTTGAATTCCAATTTCATCAATCAGACTTCGCGGGCCAAGTTTTATTGGGATATCTGGAAAGGCATTGTGTTTACGGGTGACCTGACTCATCAGTATTTTACGGGCCTTTCTCAGGGTTTTAATCAGAATTTCTTTTTGTGGAATATGGGTATTGCCAAGAAATTTTTGAAAAAGCGCGAAGCCGAAATTAAATTTTCAGTGTTCGATATCCTGAACCAAAACAATAGCATCAGCCGGAATATCACGGATATTTATACCGAAGATATACGTACTGTCGTGTTAAACCGGTATTACATGCTAACTTTTACCTATAATTTCCGTACGTTTAAAAATGGTAAATCGCCATCTGAAAATAGACTTGGAAAATAAATTTAATCCAACTTTAAAATGATAATCTCCAAACGTTTTCCCGTTCGGGGGATGACCTGTGCCGGATGCGCCGCGGGAATTCAGGGAAGCCTTAAACAGGCTCCCGGTGTTAAAGATGTACGTGTTAATATTGCGGATCATATTGCCTGGATTGAATTTGACAGTTCTCAGACCGATGCTGGGCAACTGAAAAAATGGGTAGAGTCCATGGGTTATGAGCTGGTGATTGATTCGGAGGAGCCTGACGAAGATTCCGACGAGGACCGAAGGCGCAACTTCCGAAAACGAAGCCGGGAAACCGTGCTTGCTCTTGCATTGGCTCTTCCCGTAGCTGTTTTCGGGATGCTGCTCATGGATTGGGTGCCCGGCATGTGGATTTCTGCTTTTCTTACCTTGTTGATTTTACTTTTTCCGGGAAGAGGATTTTTTTTCCGCGCGTGGAAACAAGCCGCCCACTTTCGCGCCAACATGGATACGCTCGTGGCGTTGAGCACCGGAATTTCTTTTTTCTACAGTCTTTTTCATTTGATTTTTCCCCATTTGCTGCATCAATCAGGCAAACCTGGTCACGTATATTTTGAGTCCTCTGCCTGGATAATCGTGTTTATTTCCTTCGGAAAATGGCTTGAGGAAAGGGCCGTAAACCGAACTTCGGATGCGCTTAAAAAGTTGAAGGGCCTGCAG
>JBIJBG010000242.1:0-3394 GCA_044345355.1 Flavobacteriales bacterium | reverse complement strand
GAGACGTAATTGCCATCCGCCACATGATGTTTCTGTCACACTCCTACGACCACCGCGTGGTTGACGGCGCAATGGGAGGAAGCTTCGTGCGCCGCGTAGCCGATATTCTGGAAGCGTTCGACATGAACCGGGGAGTGTAAATTAGAACAAGGAGGAAGGAGCAAGAAGGGAAGATATTTGGTAATTTGATAATGTGCTGATTTGGTAATTTATTCCGCTACGCTCCATGCTCCGCTTCGTTCCGGATGATTTGAAAAAGGGACTGTAATCTCCGTCTTAATACTTGATACCTGCTTCTTGATACCTGATACTATCTCATGAAACTCCATCTTACACGACCTCTCGCCTTTTTTGATCTGGAAACCACGGGTACCAATATATTCCGTGACCGGATAGTAGAAATTGCCGTGCAAAAGCTGAATCCCGACGGTACGGAAGAAACCTTTCATTCGTTTGTAAATCCTGAGATGGACATTCCTTATGAAGCATCGGCCGTGCATGGCATTTTTCAAAAAGACATTGCCGAAAAGCCCAGGTTTGCCGATATTTCTAATGAGTTGATGAGTTTTCTGCATGATTGCGACATGTCCGGTTACAATGCGCTCCGGTTTGACATACCGCTGCTTTTGGAGGAATTCATGCGCTGCGGCATTGCTTTGGATATGGAAAAACGTCGTTTTGTGGACGTTCAGGTCATTTTCCACCGCATGGAAGAACGCACCCTGAAAGCCGCCTACCGGTTCTATTGCAACAAAGATCTTTCGGATGCCCACAGTGCCCTGGCCGATACCCGCGCCACGTCGGAGGTTTTGCAGGCGCAGCTGGATCGTTACCCGGAGCTGATGAACAGTGTGGACTTCCTGCATGAATTTACCAATATCCGCAAGTTTGCCGACTGGGAACAGAAACTCTCTCTTGACAAGCAGGGTAATCCCGTATTTACGTTCGGAAAACATAAGGGAAAAACTGTGCAGCAGGCCTTTATAGAGGAACCGGCTTATTACAGGTGGATGATGGAAAAAGATTTTTTGCTCAGTACCAAACACCTGATTACGAAGATATACGATAATCTCAATAAGCCTCTGTTATGAAAGTTATCTGCATAGGCCGTAATTACAGCGAACACGCCAAAGAGTTGAACAATGCCGTTCCCGACAAGCCGGTGTGGTTCATGAAGCCCGACACCGCTTTGTTGAAAGACAATGCGCCTTTTTATTACCCGGAATTTACCAAAGACCTGCACTATGAATGTGAGTTGGTTTTGCGTATCGGCAAAGCCGGTAAGCATATTGATGAGGGTTTTGCCGGAGCGTATATTGATCAGATATCGCTTGGCATAGACTTTACCGCGCGCGACGTGCAGGAGGAAAAAAAGAAAAAGGGGCTTCCCTGGGAGGAAGCCAAAGCTTTTGACGGATCAGCCGTACTGGGTAAATTGCTGCCCGCAGCCCAATTTCCTTTGCCGCTTTTGTTTACCCTGGAAAAAAATGGCGAAACGGTGCAATGCGGGAATACAGAAGACATGTTGTTTTCTCCCGAAAAAGTTCTGGCTTACGTTTCTCAATTTGTAACCTTAAAAGTGGGCGACCTTATCTACACGGGAACACCATCAGGTGTAGGACCCGTAAAAATCGGCGACCGCCTTCGGGGTAAAATCGGAGAAGAGATTTTATTTGATTTTGAGATCAAGTAGGTTCAGACTACTTTGTACTTCTGCAAAAAATCTTCCCAATTCCACACGAAGAGCTCCATCATGTCATTCAATTCTTTGAAGAAAACCGGGTTTGGTTCGTTCAAACGCTGGTAATGCTCATCCTGATAATTATTGAGCTCAAACTTATGGAACAGCGCGGTGGAAATCGTCTTTACCACATTTTTAGTTTTGGAGTGCGTATCGGTCAGAAATTTCTCATACTCCAAAATAATTTCCTCTGCTATCTGCTGATCTTTTTTGGTGTAGCGCTCGGCTACTTCACGAATGATCAGCACTTTTAAATCATCGGCAGTATCATTATCGAAAAAATTGTAAAGGTTGAGCATGTTTCCTCCGTAGATAATGTAGGTGAACCACTCAAAATCTTCTTCTCCGATGCGGGGTGATTTGGTGAATTGCTTTTCCTCGTTGATAAATTCGGCCACTTCGGGAAAACCCCGTTCAATCACATCGAATATGGTATCCACGTAAGTTTGGACTAGTCTGTCCTTTTTGATTTTTTTCTTTCCGAAGAGGTTTGACAGCATGAAGGTCAGGTTTTATCAGAGTTTGAAATATTTTTCGGCCTGCAGGCACACTTCGCTTCCGATGGCCAATGCAGCCGTGGCTGCGGGGGAAGGAGCGTTTAATACATGTATGGCGTTGTCCTTGAATTCAAACCGGAAGTCATCAATCATTTCCCCGTCAGGGCCCAAAGCCATGGCCCGCACTCCCGCACGTCCAGGCGTAAGATCTTCCATTTCCAGGGACGGAACAAGACGTTGCAGCGTTTTCAGGAAAAGCCGTTTCGAGAATGCCCGGCGGTACTCATCAATGCCGAATTTGGTATGTTTAAAGAAGAGTTTCCAGGTTCCCTGAAAACTGAGCGCATCCCAGGTGTCTTTCAGGTTAAAATCTGCTTTCCCGTATCCTTCGCGCTTGAAGGTAAAAACGGCATTGGGGCCGCATTCTATTTCCCCGTTATACATGCGTGTAAAGTGTACACCCAAAAAAGGAAACTGCGGGTTGGGCACGGGATAAATCAGGTTTTTTACCTTGTGATGTCCCTTTTCGGTAAGCAGATAATAATCGCCACGGAAGCCCACGATGCGGGTATCTGTATTAACGCCGTCTTTCTTGGCCAGACGGTCGGAATGCAATCCTCCGCAGAAAACCAGCCAAGTGGCTTCAAAGCTGCCCTTGGTCGTGCTCAGGCGCGAGCCGTTTTCCGATTTGGTGATATCCAGCACTTCGGTTTCCGTAAATACACGGCTTTCGGAATTCAGTTTTGGAATAAGTTCACCCAATTTTTCGGTAACTCCCCTGAAATTGATGATGCCCGTACATCCTACGCGTATGGCTTTCATTCCGGCGCAGTGGGGTTCATAGTCTTTTATTTCATCGGCGTTCAGCATGCTCAGGTCTTCGATACCGTTTTGCTTTCCGCGTTCGTAAATTCCATCCAGCCGTTCCACTTCATCGGGAGTTACGGCTACGATTAGTTTCCCGCAAACATCATGCTCAACCCCATGTTCTTTCGCAAAAGCTACAAGTTCACGACGGCCTTCCACGCAATTTTTGGCCTTGTAAGAGCCCGGCTTGTAATAAATACCGCTATGGATGACTCCTGAGTTATTTCCCGTCTGGTGATCGGCCAGCGCTTTTTCTTTTTCAAGAACCGCAATTTTTTTGTCCGGGAAA
>JBIJBG010000298.1:0-6585 GCA_044345355.1 Flavobacteriales bacterium | reverse complement strand
CTACGATTCCTCCCCCTATTACTACAATGTCAAATTTTCGTGAATCCAACGTAAAATTAATTAAACTCCAACACTGCAAAAATAAGGTTTAGGCTTGCACTTTGGCACATTTAAGCCTGGTTGCCTAAACCCGAATTATCAACAGGTTTTAAACCAAAAAACACCGAAAAAGTTTAGTGTTCTGAACGGAAATAACGTTCCTTCAGGATGCACGCATGATGCATTTCATGGCCTGCCATAAAATAGGGAATCCAACCGGCGGCAATTTCATACCCGTTGGCTGTTCCCCGTTTTTTTAGTTCTTCGGAAGAAAGGCTCTCCAAAAGCAACAGACCGGCCTCCCGAACTGCAAGGTATTCGCTGAGCAATGATTCCGGTGAGCGTCGGGCTGCATTTCCCGCGGCCACGAAAACATCCTGATCAAACCCGGGCAGTTCGGTAGAATCGCCCCGCGAAAAACGCAGCAGCCTGTATTGAAAAATTCGTTCCGAATCGATGATATGCCCCAGAAGTTCTTTCACGGTCCATTTTCCGGGTGCGTAAGCAAAGTCCCACTTCTCTTCAGGCAGATTTTTTAGGAATTTACTCAGTTCTCTCGCATTTTCGCGTAATAAATCAAGCGGATTTAGATTTCCCACCTGTTGAAAATATCCCAGGTAAAACGGGGGAATTTCGTCCGGATGTATTGCCATGTGTGATTCCATTTCAGGCAGAAAAAGTGACGAGGTATCCCGAATGATTGCGGATATTCATTACCCGCCCGTCGTCAAACAGGAGATATTGGGCTTTGATGCCCGTGAGAACACCCGTAACCAAAGGGACCTTGTCTAAACTCTGGGAGCTTACCTTCGCGGGATACCGGAGCACCGGATAGTCAATCAGGAGTAGGGCTTCTTCTTCCGAAAAATAAGGAGCCGTTTCTTCGGAAAACTTTTCCCTCAGGGCGTTTTTCAGGTTTTCCAGCGAGATATCGGAAATTTCTCCTTTCAGCATGCGCTGCCAATTGGTTTTATCGGTCAGAAACTGTTTCATTTCTACCTCTATTTTCCCGGCAAGATAGCGGTTGGGCGTACGGGCCAGAATCAGTGCCTGTGAAGCTCCTTGGTCGATCCAGCGTGTGGGAATTTGGGTATCCCGGGTTACGCCCACTTTGGCTTCGCTGCTTAATGCCAGATATACCGTGTGCGGTTGTACGTGGTGCTGCATTTCCCATTCCGGGTCACGACCCTCGCCCAGATGTCCGCGACAAAGTTCAGGTCTGATGATGCATTCTGCATTTTCCGGGCTGTTCACAAAGCAGGGATAGCAAAATCCCTGACCGAATGACTTGGCTGTTTTTCGGCCGCAGGCAATGCAGTTGATCTGATTTTCGAACTGCAGGGAAACTCTTTTGCCCAAAAAATCGTTCAACGGAACGGTTTCTCCGCCTAAGCGCAGGGAATATTGCACAGGCGAGTACCATTCGGTTTTCATTTTAATCAGGTTTCCCGTTATTTGCATCGTGATGGTAACTTTTATGCAAACATATCAAAAAGCTTTTTGGGTATTTTGGATTTTTTTCTCGGTAGGGCAAGTGGGTTTGTATGCCCAGGCCCCCGTATTTAAGTCTCCTGCCGATTACAATGATTACATTGTATTGGAGCAGGCCGTCGTGGGAAATAAAATAGAGGATTTCAATAAGGCGCTCGCCACAGAGCAATTGAAAGAAGCAAAAAAGATACATGCCGAATTGCTCGGTCAGTTGGACGTGTCAATTACCAAAATAGGTACTCTCGGCGACTATAAAGGCAATACCGCATTTAAAAATGCGGCGTTTGAATTGTTTGTTTACTATAAAATGGTGGTTGAGACGGACTATGCAGCGGTCATAAAACTGGTAGAAAAAGAAGGGGTAAATGATAAAACATTCGGACGGATAAACACGATTTTTACCACCATTCAGCGTGACGAGGCCGTGATGTACGGTCAGTTTGACAGAGCCCAAAAGGCCTTCGCGGAGGAGTTTAAGATGAAGCTGGGTGAAAATGAATTTGAAAAAGGGCGTAACCGCACTGAGCCCGTGAAGCCTTGAACCCGGAGGGAGCGCCGAAAACCATCCGCATAGATTACAGGCCGAAAAGCAGGGCCAACAGAAAAAGCAGCAGGTGAATCATTTTTTTTGGGTGTTAGGCTGTGAGGTTTGATATCTTTTGAAACACATTTTTTTATTTCCTCCGGTTTTAAATCAGTCAGTTCCTGTCAATGATTTTTACATTATCGTCAGGCACCCTGTCAATCAAATAATGGTATGGGTCCACACATATCTTTAGGGGCTGCTCTTTAACTCTGAACATTAATTTGGTCTCTTTGGCGTTAATTTTTATTCGTTTTTTCATCAGCACGGGTTCGCTGTCACTGTCGGGTTTTCTGCTGCCAAAAATAACTATATCCATAAAGTCATTTACCGGAATGGAGATCTCTTTGCCTAAACTGTCTGAAAGGAATTTTTCCGAGATTACCTTCATCGTTACTTCATACTCATCATTTATTTTTTTGAAAGAACCTGATTCAATCCGATTTGAAAATAAAATTACTTTCATGAACAGATCATCTACCAGATATTTCAAACTGTCGGGAGTCACTTCCTCAAATGCGCGTATCGCGTTCATGGAGGTTGCATAGGGTGGTTCTTTGTAGGCAAATTCATTTATCAATTTTTGAAGTGCTCTGTTTATATTGGTCTCGCCAATCATTTCCTTGAGATAGTACATGGCTATACTTGCTTTTTGGTAATGTATATAACTCTGGCCTTCGGTTTTATAAATCGGTCGTTCAGCTTCAAGTTCAGAGCCTCTTCCGGTTAAATAACCATTCATTTCGTACTTCAGGAATTTATTCATTTTTTCTTTTCCATACTCTTTCTCCATCACCATCAAAGCCGAGTACTGGGCGAAACCTTCGCTCATCCACTCACTGCCCTGCATGGCTGCACCGGTTAATTGATGTGCCCAATACTGATGCCCCATCTCATGCGCTACGATATAAAATACCATATCGATATCATCTCCTTTTACATCCCGCAAATCCTGAATAAATCCTATACCTTCGCTGTAGGGCATGGTTCCCGGAAAAGCTTGTGCAAAAGATGCATATCTTGGAAATTCAATGATTCTGGCCTGTTTGTGGTAATAAGGTCCGAAATGGGTAGTAAAATAATCCAGTGATTTTTCCATAGAGTTAAGCATGTTTGGAACATTGTATGCATGTTCGTTGATAAAATACACCTCGAGATTAATCCCTTTAAAATTTTTTCTGGCTACTTCGTACCTTGCCGAAATAAAGGAATAAAAGTTCAAAGAAGCTTTATCCAGTTTGTAGTGAAAATAGGATTTCCCTTTTTCTTTCCAAGTGCTGATTAGACTTCCGGGAGCCACGGCGATTTGGTCTTCTGCCGTGCTGATTATCGTTTCTACCTTAACCCAGTCGGCATCTTTTACCACATAGTTTTTCATTCGGGAAAGCGAATCAAGCTCATTAAGGGGAGTACTCCTCTTCTTTGCAGGCAAGCCCATTTTTTTGCGTTTGTTCTTATCCGAGATTTCGAAATCGCTGTTATATCCGATTCCGGGTACAATGTCGCCTTGGTTAAAAAATGTGCCGTTTTGGGTGAGTGAAGTAAGGCTCACTTCATTTTCAAATCCTGTATTGATTATGGCGGCATTCACCAGTACTTTTAAAGAGTCGCCCGGTTTCAATTTGTTTTTGAGTTGATAAATTCTGTAATTCAGGTCGTTATCTCTCAGCTTCAGCGTAGCATTCTGAATGGCAATGGTGATACTGTCGGTTGTGAGCGGCATGGTAAAATGAACCTCCTGAATATCTTCTTTTGTCTTGTTTTTTAACCAAATTTCCGCTTTGGAGAAAAGATTTCTTTCATAAGGCATCAGGTCAATAGTGTAATGCACCCGGGTTATTTTTGGTTGAGCCAATTTTTCGTATTTTTTATACTTTCGCTCATACAGCTCCGATTTTTTCTCGAGTTCATCCCCCGTGAAGTAGGTGTTCAATATTTGGGTGTTGTAATAAACAAATGAAGTACAGACAATAAAAAGCACAGACAAAACACCTATTAAAATGCGGTTGCTTCGCATGTTTTTTAAGGCAGAATCAATCCTGAATTTAAACCTCAATTCTCTCCCCCTGACGTAAAATGCAAATACAATAAAACACATGATGGCTGAAGCCAAAGTCCAATAAATATTAAACCAAAATAAAGATTTTATAAAAGGCCCAAAGCCATTCATATCGGAATAGGTAACATTGGGTATTCCGCCAAATATCAACATGTTACTTTGAATGTCTAAAGCGCCCCAGGCAAATTCATTTAAAATCAAAAAGACCACAAAAGCGAAATAAGCAACATTTTTGTTGTTGATAAGATAGTGAAACAACAAGGCGGCTACAGATAAATAGACAAACCCGGGAATGTCAATAAGCATTAGACTTTTGAAGTATACATCAGGTTTAATCTGCGTATAACCATTGAATAGCTGAGTAATGGTTCCTATAATTACAGAACAAAGTAAAACAGCACATAATGCAAGCGTCAATGCCGATAATTTAGATATGAAAAAAAGTGAATTTTTAGCGGGTGTAGCATCTATGATGTCATGTATCCCCGAATCTCTTTCTTTCCAGACCAGTTCACCGCTGTAAAAAACGATAATTGCAATCAGAAATGAGTAAAATGAGCTCCTGATGGTGTCTACGATCTGATACGTTACGGGATAAATATGTTCACCATAACTTCCGGTAAAGCTGAGACTCACCAAAAGATTAATTATGCCGATGGCGCATAGAATAATAAAAGTAGGATTTTTTAAAATTGTTTTTGTTTCAAATAAAATAGTCTGAAGGTAGGATTGCCATGAAGAATAAACGGGAACAATGATCTGATTTGACTTCTTATCGGAAGCGCTAAAGTCATTTTCATTGGCATTGGGAACCTGTTTTTTATCTCTTTTAGTCTGGTTTTTTTCACTGAAAGAGAAACGGAAATAGATAATAAACAATATCAATAAAGAAAATCCAACCCAGATTATTCGGTTAAACAACAGCCAGCCGCTAAGCGGTATGGCAGAGGTGTTTTTTTCATCTACCGTAAAATATTTTGATACGATGCCGGCGGGTCGGAATCCAAAGGGGTCAAGCAAGACCGACAACCATTCTTTCTCGATATCCCCGGTAAAACCCGCCGCTATGCCGAAAAGCAACAACAGGCCAACAGCTCCGATGGTTGATACGATAACGCTTCGGTACAGTATGGCCATGCCGTAAAGAA
This sequence comes from Flavobacteriales bacterium, assembly GCA_044345355.1. Taxonomy (GTDB): domain Bacteria; phylum Bacteroidota; class Bacteroidia; order CAIKAF01; family CAIKAF01; genus JAKRSD01. The sequence goes on along the minus strand of JBIJBG010000298.1, from coordinate 1,265 downwards.
TTACGCCTGCGATCAGGGTGTTGGGTATTGCATAACACAATAGGCCATTTATGTGGCCCGTCCAATATATGGGTCCGCAGCGCAGTGGATCTGCCCAGGGCATAAAGGGCCCGAGTAATGCGCCTAAAGAAATTCCTAAAAAGGGAATGACTGATACAGTGGCGGCACCTATGAATTTTCCAAAATAATAATGACTTTTCTTTATGGGAGAACTGAAAATAAATGGATGCATATTGTATTGGAAATCTCGGTTTGCCGTAGCACCCATGTAGGCCGATGTCATCAGCAAACAAATCAGCGACATAATTCCGTAATAATTCTGGATGACATAGGGGGCATTTTTGTTGACGCTGCCCGTTTCACCTCCGACCATTATGTTTTCAGAGGATACCGCTCCAAGTATCAGCAGAGTGTTTACACCCAAAAAAATCCAGGTCATTGGCGATCTAAGCCAGAATTTCCATTCCTGTTTTATGAATTTCCACATGGTGTTTAATTTAAATCAATTCGTTTGTTTTGGCAAAAAACACATCCTCCAGATTCTCTTCGGCAGAAACAAATCCGTTGCCCGGATTATGTTCTGAAAATACATGAACGAGCGGTTTCCCACCCAACAATTTGGTAGATATGACTCTCATGGATTTTTTTAATTCTTCAAGGCTTTCTTTGTCCGTTCTTTTTTCCCAGACTTTTCCTTTGATTTCCATAAGTGCGTCATCTGTATTCCCTGTGAAGAGTACTTTTCCTTTATCCATGATGGCCATCGACGTGCAAAGTTCCCTTATATCCTGTACGATATGGGTGGACAATATAACAATGACATTTTCCCCAATTTCGCTGAGGATATTATAAAAACGATTGCGCTCTCCGGGATCCAAACCTGCAGTGGGCTCATCAACAATAATAAGTTTGGGATTGCCGATTAAACATTGGGCGATACCGAACCGCTGCCGCATGCCACCGCTGTAAGTGTTCACGGCTTTCTTGCGGTGTTCATAGAGATTTACTTTCTTCAATAAATAGTCTACCATTTCTTTACGGTCGGAATTGCTTACATATCCCTTTAGTAACGCCAGGTGATTGAGCAAGTCGACAGCTGATGTACGTGGATACACACCAAATTCCTGAGGCAGGTAACCGAGAACTTTACGGATTTCCTCTTTTTGATGAAGAATATCTGTTTCACCCAGGAAGGCACTTCCGCTGTCGGCTTCCTGCAGAGTGGCCAGGGTGCGCATAAGCGAAGATTTACCGGCCCCGTTTGG
>JBIJBG010000295.1:0-2610 GCA_044345355.1 Flavobacteriales bacterium | reverse complement strand
AAGATGCAGAAAAAATACTCGGGCTGAAACACGTACGCAAATACCTGAAAAACCTGTTGGATAAAGGACTGATTGCGTCGGCACATGAGATGGAAGAACGTTATAAACCGCTCATGAAAAAAGGATACCGCCTCCAATCTTCCTACCGTTTGGAGGAAAATTTGAAAAAAGCGTTGGACTCCATGTCTCGGGCAACCAAGCAAACCGAAATGCTCACGCATTTTCTCATTCTTTCAGGCCATTTCACGGGCGAGGAAAAACCGGTGGCGCGCGAAGCCCTGCTGGAGGGGAACCCCTCAGGAGCCGCAGCCTTGAAAGCCTTAATAAAAAAAGGCCTTTTAGAGGAATTTGAGGAAGAAGCTTTTCGTATTCAGCTGGGTGAGTTGCGCGAAGGAAATGATTTGCCGGAGCTGACTCCCAAACAAAAGGAAGCGCTTGCCCAAAGCCGCACATACTTGGAGGAACGAAAGCCGGTTTTACTCTTCGGACTCACTGGAAGCGGAAAAACCGAAGTATATATCCACCTCATCCGCGAAGCATTAGATAAGGGCAAACAGGTGTTGTTTTTATTGCCCGAAATTGCGCTTACCACCCAGCTTATTGAGCGCATTAAACGCATTTTTCCGGGCCGCGTGGGTGTGTATCACAGTAAATTCAGTGAAAACGAACGCGTAGAAGTGTGGAATCGGGTACTCCGCCGAAACGGATTTGATATCGTACTCGGGGCACGTTCCGCGCTTTTCCTTCCCTTTTCTGATTTAGGACTGATTGTGGTGGATGAAGAACATGAACATTCCTTTAAACAATACGATCCTGCACCACGCTATCAGGCACGCGATTTTGCACTCGTGCTCGCCGGGCTGCATCAGGCACCCATAATCCTGGGTTCAGCTACTCCTTCGCTGGAAAGTTATCACAATGCCATGAACCGCAAGTATGGTCTGGTGAAACTGGAAGAACGATTCGGCACTTCCGTTTTACCCGATATTATCCCGGTAAACTTGGCCGAAGCACGTAAAAAAAAGGAATTGCGCACGCATTTTACCCTACCCCTGCTGGAGGCCATGGACAAGGCCATCAAACAAAAGCAACAAGCCATTCTTTTCCGAAACCGGCGCGGTTTTTCCTTATTGTTGGAATGCCGCGACTGCGGACATGTGCCCCAATGCAAAAACTGCGACATTTCCCTCACCTACCACAAAGCCATACACCAACTTCGCTGCAGATACTGCGGCTATATGGCCCAGGTTCCGACCCGTTGTGGGGCATGTGGCGGAAAATCTTTGGAAATGCAGGGCTTCGGAACTGAAAAAATTGAGGAAGAACTGAATCTCCTCCATCCCGAGTGGCGAATAGCCCGTTTAGATCTGGACACAGCCTCACGAAAAAACGCCTATGCCCGCATTCTGGGCGATTTCGCAGATAGGCAAACCGATGTGCTTGTAGGTACTCAAATGGTATCCAAAGGATTAGATTTTGATCATGTTGCCATCGTAGGAATTCTCCATGCAGACGAAATGCTTTCCATTCCAGACTTCCGTTCAAACGAACGCGCATTCCAACTCATGACCCAGGTTTCAGGCCGTGCGGGCCGGAGGGAAAAAAAAGGACTGGTGCTGCTGCAGACGTACAAGCCGGACCACTATGTGGTAAAATACACCATAGAACATGATGTTGCAGGATTTCTGAACGAAGAAGCCCATCATCGGCACAAACTGGGCTATCCGCCCTTTACCCGGCTTATCCGGATTACCCTGCGCCACACCGATAAAAACTATGCGCAAGCCGCGGCAGAAACACTGGCGCATGATCTCAGGCATATCTTCAGAGAAAGGGTGCTTGGTCCCGAGCCCCCGGGAGTAGGACGCGTGCGCAATAAATTTTTATTTGACCTGCTTTTAAAGTTCAAACCCGATGAAAATCTGAATAAGGCAAAAATGCTCATTATGCAGGCAACGGACCGTTTGCATATACTCCCGTCCCACCGGAGCGCGGAGGTACTTTTCGATGTGGATCCCTATTAACGGTGTTTTAGCGGTTGATTTATTCCCAATACCGTGTGTCTATCATCATGGTAACAGGTCCGTCATTGGTGAGAGAAACTTTCATGTCGGCAGCGAATTCGCCCGTTACCACTTTCGTGGAAATCTCTTTCTCTAACTGCAGCACAAACATCTCGTACAACATACGGGCAAATTCAGGTTTTGCCGCACGTGTAAAGGAAGGGCGGCTGCCTTTTTTGGTAGAGGCAAATAACGTAAATTGACTGATTACCATTACCTTGCCCATAATATCCGTGAGAGATAAGTTCATTTTCCCTTCCTCATCGGAAAAAATGCGCAACCGGGTAATTTTATAGGTAAGCTTAGTGATATCATCCACCGTATCACCTTCCTCAATGCCAAGCAGAATAACCATACCCCGGCCTATTTTGCCTTTCACTTTTCCGTCAATCTTGACGGAAGCCTCCGATACTCTCTGAATTACCGCCCGCATAACCAGGCAAAAATAAACTATCCTGAATGATTCTTAAACCGGTGGTTACCGATATCCCAAAATTCAGCCTATTCCTTTTTGCCGAAAAGTCCGCTGGTCTTCCCTGAGGCATCA
>JBIJBG010000087.1:0-7918 GCA_044345355.1 Flavobacteriales bacterium | reverse complement strand
GTAGTAAAATTTTTTTCAAAGATTCGGGTAAACACTATTTTGCTTTAGAATGGATTACCTGAAATAGATCCTGCCCGGACTCGTAAGGCCATTCCGCTTTGGCTCTGGAGTTCCGGGCAGGAGGTTCACTGAAGGCGCTGCAGCACTGCGCAGGGTTAAACACAGGCTGCCGGCATCTTCATAAAGGCCGGGCTGATTCCGGCAAATTCATTTATCTGTAATTTTTATTTCTGTTCTTCGGTTCATCTGGTATTCTTCCTCAGTACATGGCACTCCGTCCCGGCAGTTATTCACCGGTTTTGATTCTCCATTTCCTTTGGCGGTAATGCGGGTACGCTGAATATTTTTTTCATTCACCAGATAATTCACACAACTCTCTGCCCTCCGTTTCGACAGAGCCTGATTGTAGGCATCACTTCCCCGGCAGTCTGCATGGGAAGAGAGTTCCACTTTAACTTTAGGATTGTTTATCAGAAATTCATGCACTTTATCTAACTGCACTTTGCTCAGCGGTCTCAGATCCGATTTGTCAAAATCATAATAAATATTTTCTACCTCAAACACCGCCTGCTTCCGGATTGGGTCTATGCATATTTCCTGAACTAACCGTTTTTCATTTCCCCGCACGGTATATTTTACTTTTTTCGCGGCAGGTATATATCCTTCTGAAGCTGCCATAACAGAATAATTTCGGATAATTTCGGCAAGGTCTTTATCCGGCGTTTCATAACCGTCTGAGGCTTTCCCTAAAAGCATTTCGCCTTTTTCATCGGTACTCAGGCGTTTTTCTGAACCATCCTTTTCATCACGCACGATAAACTCCCGGTTTTTGATAGGCTGCCGGGTTTCGCAATCCACCGCGCGTACAAAAAAATCCACGCCCCATTTCTCTGAAAAATCCAGTGAATCGGAAGTCATATATATCGTTTTATGCACGATTTGCGCACCCCTTAGGCCTATTGTGCTCGCAAATACTTTTTCTACCAACGTATAGCCTTTTTTTTCGGCCTTGATTTCATAATTACTTTCTTTTTCAATTGGGGCTTTGAATTGGCCATTTTCATCGGTGACTACGCGTATTTTTTCTCCCGGCGAGAGGTGGGTTATCGTTACCAATGCGCCGGGTATCGGTCGGTCATCTCCATTTTTGAGCAATACCACGCCGTCCAATTCAAATACGGAACGGGCAATGTCTACTTCGTACAACCGGTCGGTAAAATCTCCTCTGTCCGATGAAAAATAGCCTGTTTTTTCTTCATCCTCACTAATGTAGGCGAAATCGTCAGATGCACTGTTTACGGGATATCCCATGTTTTGAGGAGCCCGAAAAATTCCATTTTCCGTTCGACTGATGAAAATATCCAGTCCTCCGAGACCGGGATGTCCTTTGGAAGCAAAATACAGATTTCCGGATTTGGCGATAAAGGGAAACATTTCATCGTAGGGAGTGTTAATCAGCGGACCCAGATTTTCGGGCGTACCCCAACCGTTTTCTGTTTTGGCGCTTTTCCAAATATCCGTACCTCCCCGGCCTCCGGGCATATCCGAAACAAAGTATAGCATTTGTTCATCGGGGGAAAGGGCGGCATGGCCTATTGAAAACTGTTTGGAGTTGTAAGGGAAAGCCTCTGCTTTGCCCCATTTTCCATTTTCCCCTTTTTGCAGAATATACATGCCTAAAACTACCCATTCGCCATTTTTCAGATCTTTTTCGGTGCGGTTTCGGGTGAGGTAGGCCGTTTGTTGATCGGCACTGTAACAAACAGGTCCGTCATGAGCCTGGCTCATCATTTTATGGGCTTGTCGTTTGGCTCCCTTTTTATACCCGTCCCCGTTTTCATCCTTTTCGGTGTAATACAGGTTAAGAAAAGCCGATCCGTCCCTTCCGAATTTTCGGTTCAAGGCATTATTGGTTCTCGCCGATGCATAAACCAGTCCCTTGCCATAGAAGGTGGTGCCAAAATCTCCCGCATCCTTGTTGAATGGAAGTTTTTTAATGGTATAATCGATACTGTCTGCCGTGAGTTTCCGTTTGATGGCCGTCAGATCGGTAAAATTGTTTACCAGGCTGTTCTGCGGATCGGAGGCCGACAGACGGGCAAGAATTTCTTCGGCTTCGGCATCCCGCCGTAAATAACGCAGCACCTCGAAATACTCAACCAAATCAGCATTTTCAGGGATTATCCGGTTAATGAATTCACCGAATCGGAGAGCCGATTTTTCATAATGTCTGGCATAGGCGTGGGAGTATGCCGCCCGACGTACCATCTGCCAATCGGCGGATTTTCCTTTTTCGGCGCGTTTCAGATTTTTTTTGGCTAATTCGTCAAATAGGGGAGCCGCTTTGTCATATTCCAGATTGCGGTAGTATTCTTCGGCCATGCGCTGCTTTATGGATTGGGATGAAACCATCCCGCAAACCAGCAGGGAAATGAGAAGAGAAGCGGTTGTTTTCATGATGTACTGTTTTGTGGGTGAAGCGGAAAATTTAGAAATAACGGGGGGACAGGTAAGGTCTTCGTTTGTTCATGAAATCAAAACTGACCATGATTTCGTGTGTTCCTTTTTGATTTGTGCGTGGAATATTCATTCCGTTGACCGGAAAATCGAAGGCATATCCGAAGGTCATGAATTCCTTAATCTGCACAGCCATATTTACACCCACGGATTCATGGAAACGATACATGGCGCCTATCCACAACGTGTTGAATAATAAGAAATTCGCATTTATATCAAAGGTGATGGGTGCATTCTCCGTTATTTTTACCAGCGTACTCGGTTTAAAATCCACTACGCTGTTTAACTTAAATACATACCCGCCCGTAATATAAAAATGCCTGCGCTGTAAGGCTTCCCCGATATCTATTCCTTTTCCGATCCTGTTCCGGATTAAACGAGGAATGGAGAATCCCACGAAATGCCTTTCTCCATAGTAGTAAACGCCTGCACCGAAATTTGGGCGCACTCTGCTGGCATAATAGGTGTAAATGGGATCGTTGGAATCTAACGGCTTCGTTTTTTGAAAATCATACACTTGCCAATCTGCCCCGGCACTTAGCCCGAAATTGAGCCGATGTCCTCTTTTGTTTAAGCGTATTCCGTAAGAAATATCCGCAGAAACGGAAGTCCGGCTTCTGGCCCCTATTTTATCGTTGCTGGCATGCAGGCCTACCCCGATGTTATAAATACTTACCGGAGCATGAACCGAAAGAAATTGGCTTGTGGGCGCTCCCTCAATGCCTACCCATTGAAATCGGCCTGCCCCCACGGCACTTATCGAGCCCCTGCTTCCGGCATAAGCCGGATTGAAAAGCAGTGGATTAAATAGGTATAGCGAAGCCTGTTCCTCGGTTTGTGCAAAGGATGAATGGGCAAGAACAAGGGTGAGTAAACCCATTAGAACATGTGTTCTAAAATTAATCGTTTTCATACAAGTTGGTTTTTTGGTTAATTCGGTCGGTTAATATTGAAGTTCCAGATAACCCGTAAGTATTTTCTTTCCTTCCTTGTCTAATTTGACAATGTAAAAATACGTACCTGCGGGAAGCCTGCCGTTGCCCGTAGTCAGCATTCCGGATGATTTTCCATCCCAATCGTTGTTATACGGGTAGGCCCTGAAAACTTCATTTCCCCAACGGTTGTAGATTTCCACTCCCGAATCTTTCAATTTGTCAAGGCCGGGAATAATCCAACGGTCGTTCATGTCATCAAAATTGGGGGTTACCAGATTGGGAACTTCTCCGAAAATGCAGTCAATAAGCACACTTAATGTATCCTCACATCCATTTTCGTCCGTTACCGTGAGCCGGTAAATTCCGTCGGCAACATCAAATAAATCCTCTGAGGATTGTCCATTATCCCAATCAAATGCATAAGGTTGCGTACCGCCTTCCGTGCTGATTTGGGCATTCCCCAGCTCAAAGCCGCAGATTCCATGAACTACAGACTCCAAAGTGGCTTCCAGTTCTGCAGGCTCTGTTATAATTACTTCGCCTTGGGTTGCGCACCCGTTGTTTACCGTAACCGTAACTGAATAGGTTCCGGGAGCCAATCCGCTGATTAATGAATCTGTCATTTCATTTGACCAGACAAATTCAAATGGTCCGATTGCCTCAGAAACGATAACCGTGGCTGTTCCGCCGTTATCCCCGAAACACGGACTGTTGGAGGAAACCATGGTCAGTTCGGGAGTAGCCACTACTACCTGAAAGGAACAGGATACTCTGTTTCCTGAAGCATCGACAGCGGTGTAGGTTACCGTGTTGGTGCCGATCGGGAATGTTGCTCCCGGTTGGTAATTGGAGTTGATAACCATCCCCGGACAATTATCCGTGATAGTAGGAATCCTCCAAGTAACCGTTGTTTCGCAGCTTTGTATGTCTTCCGGACAATTTAAAATTACGGGACTTTGATTGTCCGCTACATTTACGGTGAATGAGCATTGGGTTGCATTTCCGGCATTATCCGTTACAATCCATGTTACGGTGGTTAATCCCGCCTGAAATTCCACTCCGTCAAGCGATGTTCCGCTGCCTGTGGTTGCACCGCTGAGTTGATAGGAAACAGAGGGCACCACACAGTTATCAAAGGTTACGGGATCCCAGGATAAGCCGGAGTGTGTGTAGCTGCACATCCCCAAATCCATAAATACTTCCTCTCCTTTTCCCGGTCCGCAGGTTAAAATAATCGGTGCCTGATTGTCGGTTACGTTTACGGTGAAAGAACAGGAGCTGCTGTTCCCTTCATTATCTGTGGCAGTCCAGGTTACGGTGGTTAATCCCACCTGGAAGGAGACCCCGTTTAAGGTTCCCGTTCCGCTTCCCGTTGTGGCGCCGGTCAATACATAACCCAGCGTTGAAACAGTACAATTATCGGTAACAACCGCATCCCACGCTGAACCGCTGTGGGTATAAATACACTCCCCTTCCTGAGTGGTTGCGGTTTGATTCCCACCCGCACCACATTCCACTATGGAGGGAAGTTGGTTGTCCTCTACCTGAATGACGTAAATACAGGTATCCTTTCTTCCCGATCCGTCGGTGGCGATCCAGGTGACGGTGGTGGCACCGAGGTTAAAGGTGACGCCGTTGAGCGAACCCGTACCGGAACCGGAGGTGGCTCCGGAGAGGGTATACCCGAACGTCACGGGCGCCTGCGAAGTACAGTTGTCTGTGGCGGTTGGATTGAGTCCCGTTCCGCTCACGGTGTAGGTACATACCCCGTTGTCCGTGTTATACACGGGAGCAGGCACGGCGCAGGTGATGACCGGATTTTGGTTGTCGGTCACGTTGATCACGTAGGAGCAGGTATCTTTTCCGCCCGATCCGTCGGTGGCGATCCAGGTGACGGTGGTGGCACCGAGGTTAAAGGTGACGCCGTTGAGCGAACCCGAGCCGGAACCGGAAGTGGCTCCGGAGAGGGTATACCCGAACGTCACGGGCGCCTGGGAAGTACAGTTGTCAGTGGCGGTTGGATTGAGTCCCGTTCCGCTCACGGTGTAGGTACATACTCCGTTATCCGTGTTATATACGGGCGAAGGCACGGCACAGGTGATGACCGGATTTTGGTTATCGGCCACGTTGATCACGTAGAAACAGGTATCCTTTCCGCCCGATCCGTCGGTGGCGATCCAGGTGACGGTGGTGGCACCGAGGTTAAAGATGACGCCGTTGAGCGAACCCGTACCGGAACCGGAGGTGGCTCCGGAGAGGGTATACCCGAACGTCACGGGCGCCTGGGAAGTACAGTTGTCAGTGGCGGTTGGATTGAGTCCCGTTCCGCTCACGGTGTAGGTACATACCCCGTTGTCCGTGTTATACACGGGAGCAGGCACGGCACAGGTGATGACCGGATTTTGGTTATCGGCCACGTTGATCACGTAGGAGCAGGTATCTTTTCCGCCCGATCCGTCGGTGGCGATCCAGGTGACGGTGGTGGCACCGAGGTTAAAGGTGACGCCGTTGAGCGAACCCGTACCGGAACCGGAGGTGGCTCCTGAAAGCGAGTAGGTTAAAGTAACTACTCCGCAATTGTCTGTTGCCGTAGCATCCAGCAGGGTATCTGAATTTAAGAAGGTACAAACTCCAACATCCGTATTTTTAGATTGTGAAGAGGGACAGATGATAATTGGAGCGGTAATATCAGGTACTGTTGTCAGTACAATTGATGTGGAATCTTGACAACCTGACGAATCTGTGATGACCACACGGTATGCTCCCGCGCTAAGATTTGCCATATTTTGGGTTGTTGATGTAAAAGTTCCCGGGCCGCTCCATGCATAGGTGTAGGGCGTATTTCCGCCCGATACATTCAGATTTATCGAACCGTCAGAGAAATTGGGGCAGCTTACCTGATTGCTTATGGAAGCGATAGGGATAATTTCGGCAGGAAGCGTAATTCCGAACGGAGCCGACTCGCAACCTGAGGAGTCACGGGCAACAATTTGGTAGGAAGAATCTACGGGGAGCGAGAACGTGTATGAGCCCGGAGTGGCAAAAGTAATTCCACCATCGGTGGAAATGGTATAGAAACCTCCGTCTCCGCCCGAGGAATAAACTGTTACGGGAATAGAGGTCACTCCATCTGCAATGCATGGGTTAAAGAGTACGCTGTCTACCCGTACTTTTGTATCCAATGAAACGGAAACCGCCTGCAGAGAGGTGCAGCTATTGGAATCTCTGGCCCAGATTAAATAGGTTTCGCCGGCAGTCAGCAAGGAATCATAATCGCCCAAAGGGGAGAAACTTACCTGATTATTGAAAGAAACTTGATAGGGCCCCCCTGCACCACCGGAGATAGAGTCAACGGTAACCAAGGCTAAATCAGACGACGGATCGGGGCAACTCAGGGTTATTCCCTGAATGGTTACCGGGTCGGGTTGATCAACAAAAAAGGTGAAGGATTCGGTGCATAAATCACCGTCAGTAACCAGAAGGGTATAAAATGAAGTTTCAAGCGAATCAATATCTTCCGTTGCAGCAGAAAATCCGCCCGGACCCGACCAACTGTAGGTATAACCGGGGAAAGCCGTTCCTCCGGAAATGGTTACATCGATGGCGCCGTCCGATCCGCCAAAGCAACTTATCCTCGTGATGGAAAAAGTTCCTGAAATAGAATCGGGTTCAGTAATGAGTACTGAATCGGAAATGGTACATCCATTAACATCTTCAACATCTACGGAGTACCATCCCGGACCTAAGAGATTCAGATCCTGCACGCCTCCGTTGAACGGATTTCCATTCAGCATCCATGTGTAAAAATACGGGTAAGTTCCTCCGCTTACGCTGAGATCAATTGTTCCGTTGGAAATTCCGTTACAACTTACATTGGCCGTTGAAAATCCTATGGAAAGAGGCTGGGGGGCTACTATGGAAAAATTTTGAAATGTTGAGCAACTCAGTGAATCCATTACGCTTACCTGATAGTTTCCCGAGGGCAAACCGGATACGGAAGGTCCTGTATGAAATACCGTTCCCGATTCATTTCTCCAGGATATTTCGTAAGGCGGTAATCCACCCACGACTACCGCCGCTGCGGAACCGTTAGAATCTCCGGGACAAGAGGGGTTAATACTGTTGGCAAACACAAAAAATTCATCGCATGGCGGTTCATTGATTCGAACACTGTCCACATAGCTGCACATATTGGCATCGGTTATTGTTACGGTGAATACGCCGGCCCACAATTGTTGAATATAGTCGGTGGTATCACCCGTGGGTATCCAGAAATAGCTGTAGGGGCCTACTCCGCCGAAAGCTTCCACGGTGGCCGTTCCCGTGCTGTCTCCCGTTATAGGGATATCCGTACTCGTTATGGTGGCGTATAAAACCGGGGGTTGGGTAATGGTAACGGCGACAATGTCCTGACAACCGGTGATGGAGTCGGTTACTAAAACATCGTAAGATCCGGCAGCTAAATT
>JBIJBG010000056.1:0-10144 GCA_044345355.1 Flavobacteriales bacterium | reverse complement strand
ATAAAACCTAAAGGCTTTTGCGACGGCACGGTGGATTTAGCCTGTCTGGATTGCGGACACAGGGAAAGAATCGCCTTGATACACACGGATGTGCACAAAAAAATGCACTTTCTGCAGATGCAATGCAGACAGTGTTACCTTTTTCAACATAGGGAAAGAAGTATTCATATACCGGGTTGGAAAATGGACTACGGGAATTGTAATTACTGCTCCGCTCCGCTGAAATATCCCGAATATGTGCATTGCCCGGCATGCCGGAGTGCAACCGTTACCTACCGTTTGGTGAAAAAAACGGCACTACGCGACAGGTTGGATGATTTTCGCGGCGAAAAACGGAAATTGGCAGAAGAAATCATAAACTGTCTGGGCACGGTACTTATCTTCAGCGAGGATCCGGAAAAGATAAAATATGATGAAATGCAAAAGCGGATGAAGATGCTTTCCAACATCAGGACGGTAAAAAAAGCTGTTTCCAGGCGCAGAAAAAATCGGGAACGTTAAGCTCCATTTGGTTGGTTTCCTTAGACAGAAAAACCTGCACCGATTCGGCAGTAAGTACCACCTCTCCCCTCATATTATAAATCGTGTAATGCAGAATCAGCTTAGCGGCAGGACAGTCCACATATCGGGTTTCCACGGTAAACTCATCTTCATATTTCAAAGGTTGTTTAAATTCCATATTAAACTTTACCAAAGGAACGGCGTAACCATGGGTATGATAGAGCGTCATATAGGGGATGCCGTATTTTCGGCCCCAGGCCTCGCGACCGTCTTCCAGATATTTCGCATAATTTCCATGCCAGACGATACCCAGGGAATCCACTTCATCAAAGCGAACCCTCACCGATGTGCTTTCCGTAAGAGAAGTCGGAGTCATAAAATCATTAACCTTTTGGCGCCGAAATGGTTCATCCCGCCCGACGCATTTTTTTGATGAGGAGACTTATGCCCGCAAGGATAAACGTAAATACAAATAACTTCACCCAGTAAGGCCAGAGTTCCGAAACCCGGGCATTTCGGAGAAAAATATCATAAAACGCCTGGAGTGACCAATTCAGGGGTGAAATGTTTCCAATGCGTTTGATGATTTCGGGCATGGCAAAAGAGGGCACCCAAATTCCGCCTATGGCTGCCATAATAATTACGGAGATAGATCCGAAAGAGGCCGCCTGGTCATGCGTACCCGCCAATGTTCCCGTCAAAATACCGAAAGCGGTAGCGGCCAGAGCGGTTAAGCCGGCGGTAATGAACAGTTCCCCCACGTTGGCCCCGATTTCCAGAGCGGGCATGCCCATCAGGGGCATTACGAACCGGCCCACGGAAATCATAAAGGTAAACTGCATGAGACAAACCAATTGATATGCCGCCATCTTGCCGGAAATGGAATAAAAATAAGAACCCGGAATAGTGCGTAAACGCAATTCTATACCATTGTCTTTTTCGCGCACCATGTTAGTGGCCAAAGGAATGACGATAAAAAACATCGCAAAGATGGTCCAGGCGGGAATGTTGTGCTGCACGGCATTAGGCTCTAAGGTATTATCGGGTGCACGGGCAAACTCCTCCCGAACTTTCAGACCTACCGAAGTGCCCAATTCCAGGGGTTGCATGCCCGGCACCAACTTTTGCATTTCCTGCGAAAAAGATTCCGTTAAGATGCTGCTCTGAATTTGGGTGATGTGTTTATCCAAATGGGCATGCACGGAAGCTTTAAATGACGGAAGCAGGGCCGGATCATAGAGTAGGGTAATTTCCGGGGAATTTGTATCCGATTTGGATGCGTTATCAGAACCAAAAGCAGATGCCAATACTTCCGATGCATGGTTGCGTATGGCGCGGGTAGAACCGGGAGGAATGAGAATCCCTATTTCATAGTTTCCTTTCGCCACCCATTCAGTGGCCTTAGCAATCGTCAGAGGTTTCCCATCCTCTTCACGGATAATGTGAAAAGATCCGGAAGCATCAAAACCACGGGCAATCCGGGCACCCAATGAATCCCGGTCCTCATCTGCAAGTACTACCTTCATTCTGGTTTCGTTAAACCGGTTAAAGGCCATATCCTGAATAAACGTAATGAGAAACACCATAACCCCGGGCAAAACAAACAGGATACCAAGGCCCGCCGGATCTCTGATCAGTAAGAGTAATTCCTTTTTGAGCGAGTAAAAAAATCTCATAGCCGAAATCAGAGAAGCCCTCAATCTAAAATCAGGGCATCAGCATCACTTAAGGGTAAATGTTTCTAAAAATTTGGTGGTGTAATTACCTTGGCAAAAATCTTCGTTTTTCATCAGCTGCTGATGAAAAGGAATGGTTGTTTTTATTCCTTCAATGACAAATTCATCAAGCGCCCTGCTCATTTTATCAATGGCTTCTTCCCGGGTTTGGGCTACCGTGATAAGTTTCGCAATCATACTGTCGTAATAAGGCGGAATAACGTAACCTGCATACACGGCCGTGTCCACCCGTATTCCATGACCTCCCGGAGAATGAAAGTTAAGAATTTTACCCGGAGAGGGCCGGAAATCATTGTACGGATCTTCGGCATTGATGCGGCATTCAATCGCATGCATCTGCGGGTAATAATTCTTTCCCGATATTTTTTGTCCCGCGGCAATTTTTATCTGCTCCTTAATCAAATCAAAATTGGTCACTTCCTCCGTAATGGGATGCTCCACCTGGATGCGGGTATTCATTTCCATGAAGTAAAAGTTGCGGTGCTTGTCCACCAGAAACTCAATGGTACCCACTCCTTCATATTTGATCGATTCACAGGCCTTTACGGCAGCCTCTCCCATGGCTTCGCGCAGTTCGGGTGTCATGAACGGAGAAGGTGTTTCTTCCACCAATTTTTGATGGCGGCGCTGCACGGAACAATCCCGTTCACTTAAATGGCAAGCTTTCCCGAACTGATCGCCGGCTACCTGAATTTCAATATGTCTAGGTTCCTCGATAAACTTCTCCATATACATGCCGTCATTGCCAAAAGCGGCACCGGCTTCAGCGCGGGCACTATCCCATTGTTTGTCTAACTGGGATTCGTCCCAAATCACCCGCATACCTTTACCACCGCCGCCGGCGGTAGCCTTTATAATGACAGGATATCCAATTTTCTTGGCTTCCTTTTTAGCCTGTTTCAAATCTTCCAGCAATCCCTCGGATCCTGGAATGGTGGGTACTCCCGCGGCTTTCATGGTAGCCTTGGCAGAGGCTTTATCACCCATCGAGTCAATCATTTCGGGCGAAGGCCCGATGAACTTAATCTGATGTTCCCCGCATATTTTGGAAAACTTGGCATTTTCCGACAAAAACCCGTAACCCGGATGAATGGCATCCGCATTGGTAATTTCAGCCGCGGAAATCAGGTTCACCATATTCAGGTAGGAGCTTTTTCCGGCCGGCGGACCTATGCAAACCGCCTCGTCGGCAAACCGCACATGAAGGCTGTCTTTATCAGCCGTAGAGTATACGGCCACGGTTTTAATACCCATTTCCTTGCAAGTCCGGATAACCCTCAGGGCAATTTCACCTCTGTTGGCGATCAATATCTTTTTAAACATGAGCAGCTAATCAAATTAAACAACGACAAACCTCAGGGCCGTCTTATTTTGGATCAACCAAGAAAAGTGGCGTATCATATTCCACAGGACTGGAATCATCCACTAATACCTTCACGATCCGGCCGGAAATTTCCGATTCAATCTCATTAAAAAGCTTCATGGCCTCAATAACGCACAAAACTGATCCCGGCTTAATTTCATCGCCGATATTGACAAATGCCTCTTTATCGGGCGAAGGACGACGGTAAAATGTTCCAATCATGGGGGATTTAACCTCTATATATTGGGATATATCATCAGATGGTTTTGAGGCCGGAGCCGGAGAGGATGCGGGAACCGGAGCCACGGCAGGCGCGGGAGCCGATGCCTGTACAACGGTTTGGGCAACCGGAAGAGCCTGAACAACAGGAGGAAGATGATTGCCGGTTTTTATCACCAACTTCACCCCTTTCATCTCTATTTCCACTTCGTTAACGCCTGATTTAGCAACGAATTTAATCAGGTCCTGAATTTCTTTCAGATCCATATTGCGTATTTTTTGAAGGGACAAAGTTGGAAAAAAAACGACACGCGGCAATAAATTAGAACACAGACATGCATAATACATTGCTATATAATAAACTACGACTTTCATTTAAAACAAACGAGCATCTAATCCATGGGGCATTTCACAAAATCAAGGTGGAGGAAAATGGGTGAAAATATGCAGGCACTTGTTGTAATCATCCGCAAATGCTACCTTTGTGATTAAGAGTGAAAAGAGCCTACCTCGTTTAGGTTATGAAAAAAATCAAGTTGGACATTTTAGGCGTATCAAACAGCCAAACCCAGTCAGGATCATTTGCCTTGGTTCTGGGAGAGCACGGAGGACGCCGGAGGCTTCCGATCATCATTGGCAGCAACGAGGCTTCGGCCATTGCGATGGGCCTTGAAAATTTAAGGCCTCCCCGACCGCTAACCCACGATTTATTTAAAGACATTTTTGAACGCTTTGGTCTGGAGTTCAAAGAACTAATCATTCATAATTTGGATGAGGGAGTTTTTCATGCCAAAATGATTGTGACGGACGGCTTAAAAACCGAAGAAATTGAATGCCGCTCCTCCGATGGAATTGCCCTTGCGCTGCGCTACGGATCTCCCATTTATACCTATGAATTCATTCTATCTTCGGCAGGAATAGTCATTGAGGAACATTCAACCGAGGAAGAGGAAGAAACCAAGGAAGAAAGAAAGTCCAAAAAAAGTACAGAAGAAGAGGCTGACCCTTTTGCCCATCTGAGCGTGGAAGAGCTCCATGACCGTCTGCAAAAGGCCATCGGTGAAGAAGCTTATGAAAAAGCAGCTAAAATTCAGGCAGAAATAGACAAGCGAAAAGCCACATAAAAATCCCCCTATTTTGAGCAAACACTTTATTCTTCCCTTTCTTTTTTTGATCGCTGTATTTATTTTCAACGATTCAAAAGCACAGAACAATAGCGACACTTTAGTTACTCTATCGGATAGCCCGGGCGAAGCTGCCGGTCAAGTTGAACCTGCTTCTGAAGAAACCTTCAGTCCGAAAATTCAAAGCGGATTTCACCTGAACTCCGTTTTACGGGGTATTTTAGGCATTTTGGTTCTTTTGGGCATTTCCTGGATCTTCAGTACGAATCGAAAAGCCATCAATTACAGGTTGGTGGCCAAAGGAATCGGCCTTCAGTTAAGCATTGCGCTGCTTGTGCTGAAAGTAGAGCAGGTACGTATGGTAATTTCTTACATCAGCAAAGTTTTTGTGAAACTGCTTTCTTTCACGGATGCGGGAACAAAATTTTTATTCCGTTCCTTTTTTACGGGCGAAATTGAAAGTCCGCTCATTTCTTTCGCCATAACTATTCTACCGGTTGTGGTCTTTTTTTCCGCCCTGACCAGCCTTCTCTTTTATCTGGGCATTCTTCAAAAAATCGTGTATGCTTTTGCCTGGGTGATGAAAAAAACGCTCCGGCTGAGCGGTGCGGAAAGTCTGGCCGCGGCAGGGAATATTTTTCTGGGACAGACGGAGGCTCCCCTGCTCATCAAACCGTACATACATTCCATGACCCGCTCCGAATTGCTCTGCCTCATGGCGGGAGGAATGGCCACCATTGCGGGGAGCGTATTTGCCCTTTACGTTAAATTTTTGGGCGGGGACGACCCCGAGCAGCAGCTTTATTTTGCCACCCATTTGCTTACTGCTTCCGTAATGGCGGCCCCTGCCGCTATCGTCGCCTCAAAAATCCTGCTCCCCGAAACGGAAAAATTTTCCGAGAAAATGGAGTTGAGCAAAGAAAAAATAGGCACTAACGTGCTGGATGCCATAAGCAATGGAACCTCGGAGGGATTGCGCTTAGCCGTAAATGTGGGGGCAATGCTTTTGGTGTTTATCGCATTGGTAACCATGTTTAATTTTATTCTCGGAAAAACTGGCGAATGGACCGGCCTGAATCCGGAAATCGCCCACCTCACCGGTGGAAGATACGCCACCCTTTCACTCGAATTTCTCCTCGGCTACATAGGAGCGCCCCTGAGTTGGCTGATGGGAGTTCCCTCGGAAGATATTTTTCTGGTAGGACAGCTGCTGGGACAAAAAACAGCTTTGAACGAACTCTTTGCTTATTCCCAATTAGGAGATTTCCTAAAATTAGAGACGGGAGGTTTCACCAATCCCAAAAGCATCATCATGGTAACCTATATGTTGTGCGGCTTTGCCAACTTCTCCTCCATTGGCATACAGATAGGCGGAATAGGCGCATTGGCACCGGACAAGCGATCTGTTCTCTCCTCGCTGGGTTTCAGGGCACTGCTCGGAGGCACACTGGCCAGCCTTTACAATGCGGTTATCGTGGGTATGTTTTTCTAAATTGTGGACTTATACGGGCGGCATGATTTTTGCCGACAATCCGCTAAAACCGGCGAATGCAATTATTCTCAGTTTTTGGGGTTGTTCATCTTTTCCTACTCTTCAATCCTATTCCTTCATGGGGGGCGGAAAAGCGAATCAACCTGACAAATCTTACCTTTGCACAACCGATAAACCGAAATGCCGTCCAATAAATTAGATACATCCGAACTATTTGAAGGAATCGCGATTATGTTTTCCTGTGTGGAAAAAGATTTCCGCACGGCATGGGCGCTGAATAAGGTATTACAGTTTCAGCTGAAACAAACGGAAGAAATAGCCGCCGTGCATAAGGGAAAGGATGATTTAATTCTTTTCGGCTGTTTTGAGTTTGATGATGAAAAAAAATTCAGAAAATGGCGCCTGGTAAGTAATCGGGTTCCCTCGGGCATTTTGGAGCCGAATTATAAAAATTTAGACTATCTCCTGATCGGATTTGGGGAATTCGATTTTATACAAACTGAAGAAATCATACGGAGAATGCGCTCCGTACGATTTATTACCGCAGCTTACAATGTGTCACCGGAAACCATAAGGTTGAAAGGTTTGTTAATGATGTAAAATATATATGGAAAATTTCACCAAAACGAAAATTGTTGCCACCATCGGGCCGTCGTCATCGTCTTACGAGATGTTGAAAAAAATGAGTACAGAGGGCATGAATGTGGCCCGCATCAACTGCTCCCACGGGTCACACGCAGATCTGAAACAAATCATAGACAACATTCGTCTCCTGAATAAAGAAACCGGCTCCCGTATCGGTATTTTGGCCGACCTTCAGGGTCCGAAAATACGGACGGGCATTGTGGAAAATGAACCCATGCCACTGAAGGAAGGAGACCGAATCACACTCACCACAGAGGAACAGGTGTGTACGGAAAAAACGATTTATATCAAGTACGACCGGTTTGCGGCGGATGTACAGACCGGTGAGCATGTACTGATTGATGATGGAAAAATTGTATTGAAAATTTTACGTACCGACGGGAAAAAACAGGCTGAGGCTGAGGTCATCAGCGGAGGAAACCTGCTTTCCAAAAAAGGAGTGAATCTGCCCAATACGAAAGTATCCATACCTTCCCTTACCGAAAAAGACCTGCATGATCTGGAGTTCATTTTGGCCGAGGAAGTAGAGTGGATCGGTTTGTCATTTGTACGTTCCGCCGCCGATATCATCGAACTGAAACACCGCATTCGAAAAAGTGGGAAACGCAGCCGCATCGTGGCCAAAATTGAAAAACCCGAAGCACTGGAAGATATCGACGACATCATTACGGAAAGTGATGCCGTAATGGTTGCCAGAGGGGATTTAGGCGTAGAACTTCCGATGGAAGAAGTTCCCATCATTCAAAAAATGATTGTAAAAAAATGCCTGAAAATCGGAAGACCAACCATCATCGCCACCCAAATGATGGAAAGCATGGTGACCAATTTCTCACCCACAAGGGCAGAGGTAAACGATGCCGCCAACTCCATCCTTGACGGGGCGGATGCCGTAATGCTGAGCGGAGAGACGTCTACCGGCAAGCATCCCGACCGGGTAATCCATACGGTTAAACGCATCATCCGACATGTGGAATCACAGGAGATATTTTCCTTTCCGATTAATCTGGATATTAAAGATCAGCCTGATAAAGAACGTTTCATCTCGAACGAAATTTGCCGGAATGCCTGCCGCGTGGCGAATGAAACCGGCGCAGTAGCCCTGGTGGCCAATACCCATTCCGGTTATTCAGCCATTAAATTATCCAGCTTCCGGCCGAAAGCAAATATTTTCGCTTTCACGGGAAATGAATTTATTCTTAATACATTAAGCCTTGTATGGGGTGTACGTTGTGTTTATTATGACAAATTTGTTTCTACGGACCATACCATCGCCGATATTAAATACATACTGAAAAAAATGCAGTTTGCCCGGCAGGGTGAATTCATTGTGAACATCGCCAGTATTCCCATGGAAGAAAAAGGAATGTCTAATATGCTAAAAATTAGCGTGGTGTAATTCCCATCCAAAAAACTTTTCAACTAAATGCAGTTCCTGTTGAAAACCGTTTGCCCCGGCGGGAGTATTCCGGTAATTTT
This sequence comes from Flavobacteriales bacterium, assembly GCA_044345355.1. Lineage (GTDB taxonomy): Bacteria > Bacteroidota > Bacteroidia > CAIKAF01 > CAIKAF01 > JAKRSD01. Next base: position 1,588 of record JBIJBG010000056.1, on the reverse strand, counting down.
GGGACGAAAATTATTTACACGATATGACACAGCAAGATAAGCCCAAAGTAATCGTAAAATCGAAACATCTTTCCCTGATTTTTGATTACTGCATAGAAAGCAAAACAGCTTTCACCGTGAATCCGCGCATCACGGGCGATGAATGGGAAGTGGAATTTAAAATAGCCGACATCATGGGAGGCGTGGCCTTGGGTATGTTCCTTAGGGAAAATCGGCTTGAACCTGCCGGTTTTCAAATGATAAAACCGCAGACAGCCCAGGCTGCTTCAATAAAAGCGAGAACCGCAAAAACCAAAAAGTCGGACATGCCCGAAATAAGCGAAGCACCGTTGAATGCCTTCCCGCTTGAAATTAATGATCATGCTCCTTTGGAGGAAATAACCGAGGTGGCCGAAACTGCCGTGGAAGCTCATCAGGAAGATACCAAAGCAGGAGGCTTCAGCCCGGAAATGCTGTTCGACTGATTCCGTTTCATTTTCGTTCCCAACGCTGAAACGTGAATGCATATGCATTTTTCTCGTCGGGAGCGCAAAAAGTACTTTCTATACATTCCCATTCCGAACCCGGATCGGGAAAATACGTATCCCCTTCAAAAACGTATTGAACGCGGGTAAAAAAGAGTTCATCCGCAAGTGGCAGGAAATAGCGGTAAATTTCTCCGCCACCTATTATGGACACACGCTCTTCAGTCCTGCACAGAGCTAATGCATCCTCGGGAGATTGCACTACTTCCGCACCCGGAATGACCAACCCTGAACTCCTCGAAATAACAATGTTTCGACGGTTTGGCAATACACGGCCAATGGACTCAAACGTTTTTCGGCCCATGATGACGGGAAAACCGGTTGTGGCCTCCCTAAACCGCTTTAAATCGGCCGGAAGATGCCAAATCAGGCGATTTTCTGACCCGATTACTCCATTTTCAGATACGGCTACCACGATACGGATGAAAGGATTTTTTGACATGCCATTAAATTTCACCTACAAAAAAACTATTTTCGCGTGGTAATGAAAGCACTTACCGAAAAAATAAAACAAATAGACCGCGAGGCAGCGCGTTACTCCGCCTTTTTTTTATTGAAAACAGCCGGGGTGTATGCCAGTTGGAAAGTGTTTGTATATGCCGCCGACAATTTCTCCTTCATCACCCCTCACTGGAATGCATTTCGACACACGCTAGGCGTCATATTAGCCAAAATATGTGCCTTTTTCGTTGTGGATTTATTTGGGATTGCCGGACGGGCTGAAGGCCGTTCGTTACTAATGGACGGAGTGCCCGGAATTTATATTGGAAACACATGCATCGGCCTCTCGGCCATGGTTATTTTCACCGGTTTAATTGCCGTATATCCCGGTAAATGGAAACACAAGTTTTGGTTCATTCCCTTAGGATTGATTTTGGTTCAGGGTTCCAATCTCTTCAGACTTATTGGGCTTGCCATCATGCAAAAGTATAGTTCGGAAGCATTCATGCAGTTTAACCATGGCTTCACTTATGTTCTGATTACCTACAGTTTTATCTTCATGTTGGTGGTGTTTTGGATGAATCGTCTGGCGGAAAAAGCCTGACGCAAAAAACCTAACAAAA
>JBIJBG010000294.1:0-2657 GCA_044345355.1 Flavobacteriales bacterium | reverse complement strand
TTATAAATATGCCCCACGGCGAATTCACAAAGCAATGCCCCATCGCTTGCCCAAATACGTAATGCGGCATTCTTAGAAAAATCATGATGGCCTTCGTGAGTTTCGAATTGCGCATTTTCTTCCCATTCCAGATGACTAATTTCCGTGTTATAAATTCCCCAGGAAAATTGATTTTGGTTATAACAATTTACATGAACAAAAAGGGCCTCCGGTCTTACCTCCAAATTTACCAAAGGTAAGAGCCTGTTTCCGCCCATGCGGATTTCTTCGGTAATCAGTCCCCGAACATAATGCATCCTCACCGAACCCGTTCCTCCGTTTTTCAGGATCTGCCAAAACCCAAAACGGCCCCCAAACCGGCTGAATTCAAGTTCGTTTTCGCGCTGGTGAAACGTTCGTTTAAAAAGCCTCATACCATGTAAAATACAAAAGACCGTTTTTTGTTTTACATTGAGCAAAGAAAAAGAGTATGAATTTCCGAACCGCATTTTTATCCGCTCTGCTTTTTATTTGCTGCACCTGCATAATAAAGGCACAGACAACCAACCTGACCGATCAGGCGATTCAGGCGATTCACTACCTGAACCGAATCCGCCAAAATCCCAAAGCCTATGACGACAGCACGGGTACTTCCTCACTGAAATACGCCAAGCCGAAAACGGCGCTCACCGTAGATTCCGTCCTGATGAACGTGGCCTGGAAACGGGCAGCTGACATGGCGGAAAAAAATTACTTTGCCCACGTGAATAAAGAAGGTTTTGGGGTGAATTGGCTGATGCAGGCCGAAGGATACAACCTGGATGAACGTTGGACGAAGAAAAAAGAATTCAATTCCTTTGAATCCATTTCTGCCGGATTCGCCACGGGAATAGAACACATCAATAACCTGATTTTAGACAAGGGGCAGGAACCTCCCGGTCACCGGCAGCATCTCTTGGGCATGACCGATTTCTGGAACGGTTGTGTGGATGTGGGTGCAGCTCTGGTGTACAACCCAAAAAGTAAATACAAGTATTATTTCGTCATCATCATTGCCTTTCATGCCTGATCGGCGAGATATCTTTCCGCCACCTCGCGGAAGGTTTCTTCGAGGGGAGTATATCGAAAGTCGGTTCGAGACAACAGCTTTGAATTATCGTAGTAACTTTTGAGGCTTGCGGTCAGGGCCGAATCCCTGGTAATCAATGGTTCTCCACCCGTAAACAAACATTTTACCGAATCTAATGCCGCAGCCATGTTCAACAAGCCTTTACCCGCCCGTAGAAAAGGTTTGCGCGAGCCGAGCAGATCGCACAATTCATCAAAAGCTTCTTTCATCGGCTTATTTGCGGCAGATAGAATAAATCGTTCGCCGGATAGTCCGCTGCTTTCCACCTGAATCATGGCCCGTGCCACGTCGCGCACATCTACCCAGCCATTTACTCCCTCTGTGTAAAAAGCCAATCCCTCTGCAAGCGCTTTAACCATGCGTCCCGTACCGGAGTTCCAATCACCATGACCCAGGATAAGGCCCGGGTGAAAAACCAGCACATCCATTCCCTCCTCACTGCCCCGCCATACTTCACGCTCGCCGGCCTGTTTGGTGACGGCATAATGCGTATTAAGCGGTGAATTTTTCCAGGGCGTTTTTTCGGAAATCAGATCACCCTCTGTAGCCGCATGACCTAAAGCAGTAATCGAACTGACATGTACCAGCCTTTTTATTCCGTGATGAAGAGCGGCATTCACTATATTAGCCGTACCTCCGATATTGATGTTCTCCAGTTTTCGGCGGTCCTTTTTATTCATGGAAATAAATCCGGCCACATGGAAAATTTTGGATGCTCCCTCCAAGCCGTCTTCCAGGGAATAATAATCCGTAACATCGCCGTTGACCCAGGTAATCTGCTTCCATAGCCTTGCCGGGTCGGCAGAATAAGCGGCAAATACTTTTTCGGCGGTATGCAGCGAAGATGAATTCCGTTTCAGGGCAGTAACCTGCATGCCCTTTTCGGCAAGCTGCCGGAGAAGGTGGGCGCCCAACATGCCCGTACCTCCTGTTACAAAAATTTTATGTTCCGATGGATTCATGGTTTTCATCATGCGCGGATGCCGGATTGAACGGAGAATTTTTACGGTGCAAATGTATGGCACGCAAAGAGAGTGCCACGCCTAAAACCAAAGAAAGCACCGCACCTAAAACCATCAGGGGATACTTCGGAGTGGAAAACAAAGAAAAATCATAGAAGCCGTGCAGCGCAGAGGCGCCCATCAAACCCATCATTTTCAATCCAATTGAGTTACTTTTAAACTTAGCCAGACCCAAAAAATAACCCATGATTACACCGAAGGTAACGTGTGCGGGAACGGCAGTAAACATCCGCAAAAAAGCCACGTCAATACCGCCGGAAGTTACGTACAATATGTTTTCAAAAGCCGCAAAACCAAGGGAAACCATCACGGCGTAGGTTATTCCGTCGTAGGGTTCATTGAATGCACTACGCCGGTAAGGAACCAAAACGGTAAATAAAAACTTGGAACCTTCTTCAATCAGACCGATGATAAAAAAGGCCTGGATAAAAAGACCCAGCATGCCCAAGCCCGCGGTTTGGATCATTTTATCCAAAAAAAGACTTCCGAAAAAAGCCGGGACGCAGGAAAAAACGCCGAGTAAAAAG
>JBIJBG010000055.1:0-10213 GCA_044345355.1 Flavobacteriales bacterium | reverse complement strand
CAGCTAAATTCCGAAAAATATATCTTACTTTATTTATTTAAATAATTGAATATCAAATATATAATGTTAATAAAGTAAGGTTTCGAACACTTATGATTTGTAATCCGGCGGTTATTCATAGCGCATGTATAATGCGCACGAGTTTTATATGGCGGAATGCAATTCCGCGGTTAAGGGCTTCCGGATTATACAGAGCGAAGCGGCGCACGCAGTAATCCGGAAGAGCATAGGAAAACCGCTCTTTTGTCTTTCATCCTTTGTCTTTTGTCTTTTCCTCAGGTAATTGAACCGACTGAAATTTAGCAGCTACCTCAACTTGGGATTATTCTTGTGCCTCTCGGCATCACGCTCCGTTTTTTTCTCCAGATTTTTCCGAAAGGCTTCTTCCAGATCCACACCCGTTTGGTTGGCCAGACAAATCAACACAAAGAGCACGTCGGCCATTTCGTCGCCCAGATTTTTGGACAAATCGGATTTTTTAAAGGACTGGTCGCCATAGGTGCGGGCCATAATCCGGGCCAGTTCGCCCACTTCTTCGGTGAGTACCGCCATGTTGGTGAGTTCGGAATAGTAACGCACCCCGTAGGTTTTTATCCATTCATCCACGCGCTGCTGGGCTTCGCGGATGGGTAGGCTGTTTTGGTTCTTGTTCATGGTAAAAATCGGAAAAGCGAAAATGGGGAATTTGCTTTACATACCCAAACGAATCAGGCGAAGTGCTGCACGATCCACATGTATAATGGCATGCCCAGCGTAATGTTCACGGGGAAAGTAATGGCCAAAGCCATGGGCAGAAACAATCCCGCATCGGCTTTGGGCACGGCCATTTTCATGGCTGCCGGTACGGCGATGTAGGACGCACTCGCCGCCAGTATGGACAGCATGAACCGGTTGCTTACATCGGGCGAAACCCATTGGCTTAAAAATGCCACCATACAACCGTTTATCAGCGGAACCACCACCGAAAAAAGCGGCAGGAAAATCCCTTTGCTTAGGAAAGAATTCAGTCTGCGACCGCTGGCAATACCCATATCCAAGAGAAAAATGGCCAGAAATCCTTTGAAAATATCCGTAGTGAAGGGTTTGATTCCCTCCGCATGTTTGTCGCTGGCCAAATAGCCGATGAGCAGGCTGCCCAAAATGAGCAGTACACTTCCGTTGGTGAGGGAATGCCGTATGGCCGACCGGTTATTCACTTTTTCTCCGTCCTTATCGCGAAAGAGGCTGATAAGCAGAAGACCCATGATGATGGCCGGAACCTCCATAATGGCCATTAGGGCTACCATGTGTCCGCTAACGCTCATTTGACGGGTTTCCAGATAGCTTCCCGCCGTAACGAAAGTAACTGCACTGATGGATCCGTAGGCCGCGGCAATGGCTCCGGAATCGTACACGTTCAGTTTTTGCCGGGCCAGAAAAAACGTGTAGAGCGGGATGAGCAGGGAAACGGTAACACCGAAAATCACGGTCCACAGAATTTCGGATGTAAAGATTTCGTGTGAAAGCTCTTGTCCGCCCTTAAAACCAATGCTGAACAGGAGGTAAATGGAAATGAATTTGGAGGAATTGGCCGGAATTTCCAAATCGCTTTTCAGATATACGGCGGCGATGCCCAGTATAAAGAAGAGCAGGGCCGGATTCGTGAGGTTTTCGATGAGCAGATTTAAATTCATCACACAGGTATTTGCTTGATTTCAAACGGCAACATGGCTAACCGTTTTAATTTCGTAGGCAAAGGTGTGGGTAAATAATGGATTACGTCTATTTACATTCCTTATGAGCCGGCAAAAAAATTATTATTGATGTTCTGCCGATAAAATGGCTTATCTGCCAAAAAAGGGCTTAATTTTGCCACAAATTAAAGGTCATGAAACTCTTGCTGATTACCATTGGAATGCTTGGTTTGGCTGTGGCGGGAATAGCCGTAAAGCTCATCTTTAAGAAGGACGGTAAGTTTGCAGGGACATGTGCCAGTCAGAGTCCTTTTCTGAATGCGGAAGGAGAGGCCTGCGGCCTTTGCGGAGCGCGTCCGCAGGAGCAGTGTAAAAATTCCTGATCGAACCTTATTTCTGACGCATAAAAATGCGCAGAGGGGACCCCGAAAAATCAAATTTTTCGCGCAGTTTATTTTCCAGGTAGCGGCGGTACGGATCTTTAACGTATTGGGGCGAATTGCAGAAAAATACAAAGGTTGGGCAGGCCTGATTGGGCAGCTGCGTGGCGTATTTGATGTGGATGAGTTTTCCTTTGACTGCAGGCGGAGGATAATTTGCTATCGTTTCCTGCAGGAAGTCGTTCAGTTCGCTGGTACCTATCCGTCTTTTGCGATTTTGATATACGGTTACGGCCTCTTCTAAGGCCTTCAGCACGCGCTGTTTGGTAAGGGCTGATGTAAAAATCACGGGAAAGTCGGTAAAGGGGGCCGTTCTCTCCAAAATACTCTTTTTGTATGCCTCGGTTAATTTGTGGTCTTTTTCTACCAGATCCCATTTATTCACCAATACCACCAATCCTTTGTGGTTTTTTTCTATCAGGTGCAGGATGTTCAGATCCTGTGCCTCTAATCCCTGGGTGGCATCCAGCATGAGCAGCGCCACGTCGCAGGCCTCAATGGCGCGTATGGTGCGCATCACGGAGTAAAATTCGATATCTTCCGATACCTTGCTTTTCTTGCGCAGCCCGGCAGTATCCACCAGAAAAAAATCGAATCCGAAGCGGTTGTAGCGGGTATGGATGGTATCGCGTGTGGTTCCCGCCACGGGCGTTACGATGTGCTTTTCGGTACCGAGCAGGGCATTTACCAGTGAGGATTTGCCCACATTCGGGCGCCCTACCACCGCAAAGCGCGGAATATCAGGTTCATCGGTTTCCGTTTCGGGTTTCAGGTGTTTGATAATTTCATCCAGCAGTTCGCCGGTTCCGCTGCCGCTGATGGCGGAAACGGGGAACACTTCGCCCACACCCAGGCTGTAAAATTCAGCCGTCTGGGGAATCATCGACGAGTTATCCACTTTATTTACTGCAATGAGTATGGGTTTCCGTTTTTTACGCAGCAGTCCGGCCACGGATTCATCCAAATCGGTAATGCCCGTGCGGGTATCGGTTACAAAAATGACGAGGTCGCATTCTTCCACGGCCATTTTTACCTGTTTGTTTATTTCGGATTCAAACACATCTTCCGAGCCGCTGATGTATCCTCCCGTATCAATCACGGTAAATTCACGTCCGCCCCATTCTGATTTGCCGTAATGCCTGTCGCGCGTGGTGCCCGGCGTATCATCGGTAATGGCATCACGGCTTTCCGTGAGGCGGTTAAACAAGGTGGATTTACCCACGTTCGGGCGTCCTACTATGGCAATCAGGTTACTCATATCAATATCCAAAACGTTTTAAAAATCCTTCATTTTTCCGCCAGTCAGTCTTTACTTTCACGAATACCTCCAGGTATACTTTTTTTCCCAGAAACTTTTCCAAATCGGCCCGGGCATCTGAGGCTGTTTTTTTAAGGGCTTCTCCTTTGTGTCCGATCAGAATTCCCTTTTGGGAATCACGTTCCACGTATATCAGGGCCCGTATGCGGTCTATTTCGGCATCTTCGCGGTATTCTTCAATGTCCACTTCGCAGCTGTAGGGTATTTCTTTTTTGTAGTGCAGAAATATTTTTTCGCGGATGATTTCGGAGGCAAAAAAACGCAGCGGCCGGTCGGAGAGCGAGTCATTGTCGTAAGAGGGGGGATTTTCCGGAAGCAGCGCAATCAGGCGCTTGTTCAGTTCGTCCAGGCCGGTTTTGTGCAGTGCGGATATCAGAAAAACTTCAGCTTTGGGAAGTGCGGTTTGCCATTTCTGTTGATCGGCTTCAGCTTCTTCGGGCAGTTTACGGTCTATTTTATTCACCGCCACCACCACGGGAATATCAAATTTAGCCAGTTTTTCCACTACGCGGGTATACAGTGAATCACCACTTTCAGGAGAATCGCCGGCCTCGGCCACCAGAAGGATTACGTCGGCATCTTTCAGTGCCTCATCTACGTAATTCATCATGCGTTCGTGCAGCGGATATTTGGGATCCAGAATACCCGGTGTATCGCTGAAAACCAGTTGAAAATCATCTCCGTTGGCCAGGCCCATGATACGATGGCGCGTGGTTTGGGCTTTAGCCGTGGCAATGGAAAGCTTCTCACCTAAGAGTGCGTTCATCAGGGTAGATTTACCCACGTTGGGTTTTCCCAGAATATTGACAAATCCGGCTTTGTGCATCATCATGAAGTGGGCAAAGATAGGGATAAGGAAATGAATCGGTTGGGTTGATTGTGTAGAGCGCGAAAACAAAAAAGCCGAAACCCCGAAGGATTCCGGCTTATTGAAAAATATACCGGTCTTATTTGGAGATCATTAACTTGGAGGCCGTGCGCACATTTCCGCAGGTGAAAACCACCCGGTAAAGGCCTTGAGCCATGGAAGAGGTTTCTACCGTCAAAATTCCACCGTCGGCAGAAACGGTTCTTTCTTCTGAAGATACTACGCGGCCGTTCAGATCAATCATTTCTACACGCGCAGTTTCTTTTTCTACGGCAGGATAAGCAATCATTACTGATTCTGCGGCAGGGTTGGGATAGAGATTCATGCCGTTGAGTGCAAATTCGGAAACCGAGGAGCCGTCGGTGATGGTGAGTGTGTATTGCACGGGGAGCGCCTGTCCGGGAATAGGGAATGAACCGAACGGAGAATTCAGCGTTCCTGTAAGAGTAAGGTCAAAGGCCACGGTAAATTCTCCTGTAGCAGTAGGCGTTCCGCTGAGTAAAATACAACCCTGCTCCGGGAAAGTCCAGCTGCAATTGGCGTTATTGCACGCAGAGGTCATTCCGGGAGGAAGTCCCGTTACGGGGCCTGCGGCTATTCCGGTAATGGTGATTTCATTTCCGGGAGGTATCGGAAAAGGAAGGGGAAGCGGCAGGGCGGAAGGATCAACAGCCTGATCGGAGGTAACAAAAGTCAGGGTGAGCCCGGTTACATTGTAGGGTTCATTTACCAGCCCATCGGGTAACGGATCGGTGGGCAGCGGATACACGCCGGGTATGCCTATGGATGTAAATAACTGACTCGGGTTGCACTGGGCAAAGGCTGAAAAAGCCATGGCCGAAGCGGCAAAAACGGTAATGATTTTCTTCATAAATAGTGTATTTGTGTCTGTTTCTCTGCGAAAGTAATACAATATTTTAAGGGATTAAAAAACCGCCTGAAATTTTGGAATAATCCGTCATTTTAAAAGAATGTCGTTTCGAAAATCGCGGTCTCTTTTGTGGTTTTGTTTTTTCGGGTACATTTACACTTGCCCGACAAATACCTGAGTTTATGTGGAAAGACCTGGTGCATCTTATTTTTCCGGCAATTTGCCCCGCCTGTGAGGACGCACTACCCGCAGGTGATTCGGCGATTTGTCCGTCCTGTTTTGCCAAACTTCCAGGCACCGGCTTCCATTTGATTTCCGATAATCCGGCACAGCTAATGTTTGCCGGCCGGTTTCCTTTTTTTTGGGCCGGCAGTGCCTATCATTTTGAGAAAGGCGGTTCGGTGCAGCGGATTCTGCACGAAATAAAGTACAGGAGCGGAACCGCGCTTGCCGAACAATTGGGTGCCGCATACGGAAACGAGCTGCGCAAGGCACTGGTTTTTCCTTCAAATCCCGTTTTTATTCCCGTACCTCTGCATCCGCTTAAACTACATCGGAGGGGTTATAATCAGGCCTTGTTTCTGGCCCGCGGACTGGCTTCGTCTTTTCCGTCGGCAAAAGTATGGGAGGGGCTGAAAAGAATCAAAGACACCGCCTCCCAAACCAAAAAGGGCCGATTTGCCCGGTGGCAAAATGTGGAAGAGGTGTTTGTGGTCACAGATCCGCTTCCCGAACCCGGGGAACACGCGGTTTTGGTAGATGATGTACTCACCACGGGAGCCACTTTGGAAGCCTGTGCCCAGGCGCTACGGAAGGTGGGAATACAGAAGGTAAGCGCCGTTACGCTGGCTTTTGCCGGATAGCGCCGGTTCATATTCATTCCGTTACCTTTGTGCGGATGAAAGCAGATAAATACCGGGAGTTGATTACGCAGGTGAAAGCCCTCACGGAGAGCGAAACTGATGTTATTGCCAACATGGCCAATGTGGCGGCGGCATACAAGGAGGCTTTCAACCCCTGGTGGGTGGGTTTTTACCTCGTAAAAAAGGATGATCTGGTTTTGGGGCCTTTTCAGGGACCGTTGGCCTGCACGCGGATAGCTAGGGGCAAAGGGGTTTGCGGCGCCTGCCGTGAGCGGATGGAAACCATCATTGTGCCTGACGTACATCAATTTCCCGGGCATATCGCCTGCAGCGCCGAGTCGAATTCCGAAATCGTGGTTCCGCTTTTTCACCGCGGAGAGGTGTGGGCCGTATTGGACGTAGACAGCCGTGAATTCAACGCTTTTGACGGGGAGGACCGAGTCGGTCTGGAGGCCCTGGTACAATGTATCGTGCCCGATTACGTTCCTGTGAGTAATTTGTAAATGAACTTCCGCTTCTACGCCATATCATTCCGTTTCTTTTCTCTGCTTTTCGCCGTATTTGCCGTGGGTGCCTGCGCAAAAGTGATGCCCCTTACCGGCGGAGAGCAGGATGCCGATCCGCCCGCTTACCGGAGTTCCCGGCCCGATACGTTTGCCCGTAATTTCGGAGGAAAAGAAATCCTTATCCGCTTTGATGAATACCTCGTGCTTAAGGACCCCACAAGGGAAATAGTCATCTCTCCCCTGCCTGATAATCTGCCCGAAATTGAAGCATTTGGTAAAAATCTCAGGATACGCTTTAAAGATTCTCTGCGCAGCGGTTTTACCTACATCATTCAGTTCGGGAAATCTCTTACTGACCTGAATGAGGGTAATGCGAACACCGATTTCCGATTCGTTTTTTCTACCGGTGCGGTTTTGGATACAGGATCAATCCGCGGTAGGGTGACGGACGCTTTTCGGGTAAAACCTGCCGAGGGATTCAAAGTGATGCTGTATGAAAAAACATGTACCGATTCCTTTCCTTATTTCGACAAGCCGCTTTATATAACCTATACCGATGAAGCCGGTATGTTTTCGTTTCGGAATATCCGCGAAGATGACTATCGGATTTTTGCCTTGAAAGAAGAAAACAACAACTACCTCTACGACCGGCCGGGTGAGGAAATTGCGTTTGCTGAAGGCTTCGTAAGTACTGAGGATGATGGCTTTATCGAGCTTTTTTCCTTTAAGGAAGAGGTAGCGGCTCCGGAGTTGGTAAAAGTACGTTCACTAAGCCGTTTTAAAACTGAATTTTCCTTCAGCGCCCCGGTGCCCGGGCTGCAGATTTTAGCCCTGAATATTCCGCAGGATATTGGTTTTTCTGCTTTGGAATGGTCGGCCTCACGCGATAGCGTTTGGTTTTGGCACGCCGATACCGGACGGGATTCATTGTCTTTTTCGGTGGAACTTGCTGGCAAAACGGATACGGTTTCCGTAAAGGTGAACCGAAGCGATGTGCAGGAGGGCAAAAAGAGCCCTAAACCTGCGCAAAGGCAGCAGCCGGTTCTGTTTTCCGCGGCAGGCAATATGGCCTATTCACGCTACACCGAACCTTATCTTTTGTTTTCGGAACCTCCGTTGAATGTACAAGCCGATTTTTTCACATTCACGGCGGATTCGCTGCCGCTTGATTTTTCGGTTTATCCCGATTCGCTGAATCCCCGGAAATGGCACCTGCGCTTCGATATAAAAGGCATACCCAAACTGGTTTTACAATCCGATTCGGGTGCGGTAACCGGCCTTTCGGGAAAGTCATTTCCGCCCTGCAATTTTACTTTTTCCCCTCGGGCTGAAAAAGAATACGGCGAAATCCGAATAAATTTATCGGATTCGGTAACGCCCGTGCCTAAACTATGGAGGCTGGAAAGCAGTGGAAAAGTCGTGCGGGAAATCCTCACTGATGGTGTATCCCGTGCGGTTTCTTTCAAACGTTTGGAACCCGGAACCTATCAGCTGTTTATGGTGTCAGACTCTGACGGTGACGGGCGCTGGACCGCGGGGAATTTTTATCGAAAGCGGCTTCCGGAGAAAGTACTCCTGATGCAGGAGCCCATTCAGTTGAAACAAGGCTGGGATGCCGAGCTGGAGTGGAAAATAAATCCCATGAAAAAGGGAAAATCAAAATAATATTTGGAATATTTTTTTCGTTAATTATTTTTGTGAAACCCAACTTTAGCATCATTTTGTCATGGGTCGTAGACCGATAAAAAAAGCGCGGATCGAGAATCCCGGAGTAAGAAAAAAATGGATTCAGATTTTGCTGCCCCATTTTTCCGCGCATGGTTTCAGCCGATTTACCATGCATGAACTGGCCAAGATTATCGGTGTAAGCAAAGCTACTTTTTACAAGTATTTTTCCTCTAAAGACCAGCTCATAGAAGAATTGCTGGCCTTAAAAATTGCCCAGATGGGAGAACATAAGGAAATTCTTACCGATCTGTCCATTCCTTATGAAGACCGGTTTTTAATCGTGCTTGAGGCATCTGCCAATTCACTGACCGATTTGACCAATAAGTTTCTTCTCGACTTGAAGCAGGAGTTTCCCACCAAATATCGGATGATCCACGATTTCAAAAAGCTGAGTCTGATGTTTCTCAGGGAATTTTATGCCCAGGCCCAACGCGACGGGTACCTGGATCCCGGTTTTTCGCCGGATGCCATGGTCATTGTGGACGGCCTGGTTTTTTCAGGAGCCGATGACCCCGAGTTGTTGGCCATGCACAGCCTGACGCTCAAAGATTTTTATTTCCAATATTTTGCCATTAAACTGGGAGGAATCATGCCGGCTTACCGGTTTAATGCCTTTAAGCTAAAATTGGAAGAATTATCCAGAAAAATGGATTCCGAGGTCTCAAAATCGGAATTGGTCTAAATTTTGCCGTAGGGTATTCTTTCCTTTCATTAATTCGTTCCGTGGGAAAGAAAAGCAGTCATATCTTATTCGGCAGAATAGCCCGGAATATTTCCTTCTGGGTGGCGTTTACCTTTTTTCAATTGCTTCACTTTTTTACTGCGGAAGAGTTTATTGCCCGGGAATTTTTGTTTTCGTTCCGATTCTATTTATTGCAATCTCTGCTGTTATGCGCGGTGGTTTACTTTAATAATCTGTATCTGCTTCCGCAATTATTTCAAAGAAAAAAATATGCCGCCTATTTTTTCTTTTTGGTGTTATGGATTCTGCTGAGCTCAAAAACCGTGGAATGGTTTTATGATTATTTTTTGAATAAATATCCGCAGTTTTTCAATGATGCCGCACAGAACATAAGCGATATGCCCTATACGGCCGCCCTGTTTTTGACGGGTCTTTTTCTTTTCGGTTTTACCATGGCCAAATTTGCCAACGATTATTTTTTGCGTGAAGATGCCGTAAAACAGATGGAAAAAAAGCAGGTGGAAAGTGAATTGAATTTTTTAAAAGCACAAATCAACCCCCATTTTCTTTTTAATACCTTAAACAGTATTTATTCACTGGCCCTTAAAAAATCCGATCAGACCGCTGATGTCGTGCTTAGACTGTCGGATTTGCTGCGGTATATTTTGTATGAATGCAACGTAGATAAAATTCCTCTCGCCAAGGAAATTCAAACCATTAATAGTTATGTGGAATTAGAAAAAATACGGATTGCCGGAACCGACCGCATCCGTTTTACCGTAAGTGGCGATCCCGAAGGAATTTTGGTAGCTCCGCTGATTTGGATTGCCTTCGTGGAGAATGCTTTCAAACACGGCATGGGCTCTTTGGCCAGAGAGGGTTTCGTAGAGATGGACATGCAGATTTCCCTCGGTGAAGTGAGGTTTACCTGCCTGAATAATTATGCGCCGGCCAAAGCTGCTGAAACTGAAGTTTTTCAAAAAAGCGGAGGAATCGGGCTGGATAATCTGAAAAAAAGATTGCGTCTGCTCTATCCCGACCGCCATCAATTAACCGTGGAAGAAAAAAGCGATACCTTTTACGTGGAATTAATCATTAAACCGGATACCCTATGATTTCTTGTCTGATTGTGGATGACGAGCCACTTGCTTCGGATGTCATCGAGTCTTTTGCCGCCAAAATTCCTTACCTGTATGTGGCCGGGAAAGTAAACTCTGCCGTGGAAGCCTTGGGGGTTTTAAAAAATGAAAAAATAGATCTCCCG
>JBIJBG010000293.1:0-2683 GCA_044345355.1 Flavobacteriales bacterium | reverse complement strand
AAACAAGAGTTTTATCAGCACCAAAGCGCCGGATGGTTTCCGCATGCTGCACTAATGCACCGATGGCCCTGTCCATGGCATCAGGTAAAATGACAGACCGGTTGATACCGCCTTTCCCTATTTTCACGGGTACTTTACCCGTATGGAGGATTTCCGGTCCGGTTTCTTTTAAATCAGCGACCAATAAATTAAATGTATTGGTTCCGCAATCTACTATGGCTGCTCTCACGCAATTGTCGGTTAGGAATTCTGTATTCTGCAAAAGTCGGATTTTATTTTACAAGTAAGGCATATTACATGAGCGCAAAATGGGAATGTATATATTTGAGGATAATCAGACCATTATGCGTGTTTTGTTATTATCTGGCTGGATGTTTTTCTTTCTTTCACATTCATTGGGGGCGCAACGGAATGAGGAGAAGGCCGTCCGTATCATTTCCGAAATGATGAAGGCTCAGGAAAACGCCTGGAATGAGGGACGAATTGAAGATTTTATGATTCCGTATCTCAAATCGGATGAATTGAAATTCATCGGCAAAAGCGGTCTTACGAAAGGATTTGATCAAACATTGGCTAACTACAAGAAAGCTTATCCAAATTCCATGGCCATGGGCAGGTTATTTTTTGAAAATATTCACTATGAGCGGCTGTCCCAGCGGGTATTTCTGGTAATCGGCAAATGGAAATTGGAGCGAACCTCTGACCTGGGAAATCTCTCGGGGTATTATTCGTTGATTTGGAAGAAGAGGAAGGGTACCTGGGTTATCATTGCCGACCACAGTTCCTGACAAACATCAATTCTTAATGAACGGAATGCGGGTAGATTGATAGTTTAGGAAATACATCCCGGCTTTTAATTGACTTACATCCAGCTTTAGTATGCTGTTTATTGCAGGGAAATGGGCCATATTTTTTCCCGTAACGTCCAGAATGCTGAGTATATCTGAGGGTTCAATTTGGAAATCAACAAAAATAAATTCCTGTGCGGGGTTCGGGTAGCAGAAAAACAGCTCCGGGATATCGGAACTTCCGATACCTGCAATATCCACGATGAAATTTGCCGAAGTTCCCGTACAGCCGTTTTCATCGGTAACATTTACCCAGTAAATTCCATTGGAAGGTGGATTAAGATAGGCATCATTGGCTTCAGGAAGAACAAATCCGTTTAGAGACCAGGTGTATGACGTATAATTTCCGGCAAATAAACCTCCGGATGTTAAGGTTATTTGAGGCGAAGGGGCCGGGTACTCCTCCACGGTAATTTCCCCAGGCTGATAATAACAGCCGTTGGTCTGTAAAATTGCTGCGGAGTATGTTCCTGCCGTATCGGCATAAAAAAAATTGCCGGTGTTCGATGGCAGCGGAATATTGTTGAAAAACCAAAATACCGTATCACCCAATTGATAGGGAGCCAGGAGAAGAAGTGCGGAGTCTCCCCGGCAAAATCCGTTTGTATTCCAGGAAGTTAGTTCAGGCTGGTAAAGATAATCGGTATCAAAGCCTGTACAATCTTCGTCCACTTTATTGGCACATATTTCAGCAGCACCCGGATGAATGCTGGGATTTTGGTCGTTGCAATCCGAGTTATTGAAAACTGCTCCCGGCGGTTGGTTGCACTGTTTTGTTCCCGTTCCGGCACCGAATCCGTCTGAATCACCGTCTGCATAGAAAACAGGCGTAAAATAAAGCCATACATTATCAATGGCACCTATATCGCCTCCGGCACGGTCACTGACATTGATTTTCCATGTACCCTGAGTGGCTGTTGCATTGTGTAAAATTTGCAGAGGGGTTATCGGTTTTATGGTGCCGTAAAGAGAAAGGGGGTCAGGGTAGCATACACCTTCCGCCAGGAGTGTAAACATATCGCCGAAAACCGCATTGACATTATCATTGCCGCATCCATAGGTACTGTTGGGAACTCCAGGTCTGTCAAACAGAACGGCCGTGTCTCCGGCGGGATTAATGATAACGGCCGATAAATCGCCCAGGTAAGTATGGGTAACCTGCAGGCGGACAGAGTCTAATACCCAATTTATTCCAAGCTGTCCGTTAAGCTCCAGAGGAATAAGGGCGTTGGTACCTGCATCGTTATTATCCGGTATAGATAGACCTACCTGTTGTTGAACTATGGTACACGATTGGCTTTTAGAGTGGAAATGGGCGATAATGAAAACGAAAACCAGGGGAAGGATGCGAGTCATATCAGGGGTGTTTTTTAATCGGTATGGGAATGATCTTTTCTTCTGAGTACAAAATTAGAACCGAGGTAAACCCGTCGCACCTGCTCGTCTTCGGCCAATTGTTCGGCCGTTCCTTCCTTTAGGATTTTTCCTTCAAAAAGCAGATAGGCCCTATCCGTTATGCTCAGTGTTTCGTTCACATTATGATCTGTAATGAGCACGCCTATGTTTTTCTTTTTAAGAGAGAACACGATATTTTGTATATCCTCAACTGCTATCGGATCTACGCCGGCGAAAGGCTCATCCAAAAGAATAAATTTAGGATCAACGGCGAGTGCCCGGGCTATTTCCGTGCGGCGACGTTCTCCTCCCGATATTACATCCCCGGTACTTTTTCTTACGGCATTCAGGCCAAACTCTTCGATAAGAGTTTCCATTTTTTCTTTTTGGGCCGATTTAGACAAACCGGTCATTTCCAATACGGCCTTTAAGTTATCTTC
>JBIJBG010000054.1:0-10318 GCA_044345355.1 Flavobacteriales bacterium | reverse complement strand
TTTTCTACGAGGCGTTTATTGTCATCAAAAAGAATTTCCACGTAATATACGCCCGTGGCCAGATGACTCAGACTCAGCTGCGTCTGATTTGAATTCACGGGATTCGCCGTTTCGATGATTTGCCCGAGTGAATTGATGATGCGCAACAGCGAAACAGACTGATTTCCTCCCCACTGTATGTTCAGCATACCGGAAGTGGGATTAGGAAACAGTTTAACTTCATACAGCGCATTTGATTCTATTGATGAATTATCGATTATGCTGATGACATCGGACATGTCGGAACAATTCTCTTCATTGAATACTTCTACGCTGTAATTACCGGGCTGCTGCGCGGTGTATTGCTGCGCAATAGCTCCTCCTATGGCTGTTCCGTTCAGGTACCACTGATAAAATAAGCCTGAAGGCGATGCCGTGAGTACGTTTCCGTTTTGGGAAATACCCGCAACAGGCGAGGGGTTTACCACCACAAAAGACTGGTACGTTAAGGTTTCAGTTCCTCCCGGTCCGGTTGCGGACAAGGTTATGGCGTACGAACCGGGCGTATTGTAGGTAACGCTAGGATTTACGGCGTTCGAGGTAGTCGGGTTGCCTCCCGGGAAAGTCCATTGGTATGAATCTGCATTTACGGAGGTGTTATTCATCGTGATGCTTTCACCGCCGCAGATGATGTTGTTGCTGGCCGAGAAGTTCGGCTCCGGTGCGGGAGGAGGGGGCTGTGTGGCGCTGCAGATTCCACGGATAACGATGTCGTCCAGATAGAGGTTGTTTCCGTTACGGTTGAAGGATTCAAACATGATGCGTACGTTGGACTGCCCGTCGAACTGCCCAAGAGGAATGACAAAGCAGGAGGTGCCTATCGTACCGTCAAAGCACCAGTCGCCCGCTGTTGCGGGAACAAAGTTGGTGGTAGATGTACTTTGGGTGGCAAAAGTCCCCTGGCCGTTTTCGCCCCTCTGCCAGATTCGGGTGTAGGTATTTCCTCCGTCGGTAGATACCTTGATGATGAGCGAATCGGACGATTGTTGGTTTCGGCGCCTGTAGGCGTGGGTAAATTCCATTTCGATGTTGATGTTCTGCGAAAAATCCAACACGGGAGATATCAACCCGTCCCGCTGATTCAGGCTGGTATAGCTGAAATAATTGATGGCTGCGGATTTGGTACCTGAAAGATTACCTGCCGTGGTGGCAATAACCCACGTGGTTCCGTTGTCGGGATTGGTGGTTGTGAATCCCGTGGGGGTGGTTTCAAAATCCTGCCGATACATTTCCTGAACCGCCGCATTGGAAATGCTGATGAAGTTGGGGAATGTTTCCGTGCTTGAGCCAAATGAGTTGGAGGTGGTGAGCGTAACCGAATAATTTCCGTTGGCAGTGTAGGTTACCGTGGGGTTTTGAACGTTGCTGCTTGCCGGTGTTCCGCCGGGAAACGTCCATTGATAAGATGTAGCCGGACCGCCCAGGGAAGATCCGTTAAATTGGATGGCTGTTCCCGCACAGGCGTTGGTAGCATCGGCCGAAACTGAACTCACGGGAGCTGCGGATACGGTATTGTTCACGCATTGCATGGCCTTAAAGGCATTGATTCTGCCTGCACCCATCTGGTTGGTGTTGGACGTTACCGGATCAGTATTGTTGTACAGACAGCTTTCCAGTTGGGGTTTGGTTAGGTTGGGATTTAATGAATACATGAGCCCGCAGAGCCCGGCAACCAATGGAGAGGCCATAGAAGTACCCTGATTGAAGGAGTATGTATCGGCCCCTGTACTGCTGTTGATGTAGGTACTGCGGATTGAAGAACCCGGCGAAGAAATATCAATCCAACTTCCATAGTTAGAAAAGGAGGATTTGGCATCGTTCGTGGTGGTACTGGCCACCGAAATGACATTGGTGAATCCGGCCGGATAAAAAATAGATGTAGAATTATCATTTCCTGCCGCAGCTACCAGTACGCAGCCCGCGTTGTGCGCATAGTTCATGATGTTCTGCCCCGTTTGGCCGCCTCCGGATCCTCCCCACGACATGTTTATGACCTTTGCTCCGGCATCGGCGGCATAAATAACTCCGCTATATCCGTCAGTTATGGCAGATACCGAATTGGTTGCCTTTACCGCAATAATTTTCAGGTTGTAGCCGATGGAGGCAATGCCCAATCCATTGTTGGTGGCCGCACCGGAAATTCCGGCCACGTGGGTGCCGTGGCTCATATTGTTTGCAGTGGGCATGGGGTTGCTGTCATCATCAGCTACATCATAGCCGTTCACATCGTCCACATAGCCGTTTCCGTCATCGTCTATTCCGTTTCCGGCAATTTCTCCCGGATTTACCCATAAAGCAGGAGCGAGGTCAGGATGGTTAATTTTTACCGCATCATCCACGATAGCCACCTTAATATTGGGATTTCCGGTAGCCAGATCCCAGGCTTGTTGAGCCTGAATTTTCCAAAGATGCCATTGTCCGCTTCCAGACGAGGAATTGGTTCCCAGATCATTGGGCGTAAGAGTAGTTTTGTGAATCGGAACCTGCTCCGCATAATCAATCTCGGGTTTGTCTTCCATAGCTTTGATGAGCTCATACACACTTTCTTTTTCGGTAAAAGTTAACCGATAAATGGCCTGTATGGACGGATCTTTTGCCCTCCAAAACGGTTTTTTTATTTCCGTGATGCCAAATCGGTTGATTTCTTCTTCACTGAGAAAAAAGGCTTCTTGAATATCCACTTTGTCGGAGTTATCGCCCATCAGCGAAAAAGTAGTCGTCCGAAAATACAGATGCCCGTCCCAGTAATGAGGGTGAACCTGCTGAGCATAGGTTGGCATGGCAATAACAAAGAAAAATAGAATCCGGATAGAAAATACTTTTTTCATAAAAAACATAAATGACGCGACAAGGTAACAGATGAAAATGAAAATTGGATATATTTTTTCCAAAAATTATTGTTTTCTCCTTAAAGACTTTTTCCTTGTTGAACTTCTTTCGCTTTTCTGTCGGAATGTATTAAACACGAGGGCTTTTCAGTCGCCTTTTTCTTGTTTACGCCATTGTCAAGCGCAATAATCACCTACTTTTCGTTAGGAATGAAACCCATTCCTTCCAAAACCCGGACAAGGTCACGGGGAGAAGCCATACGGAAGGGGTCCGCAGATACTGATGCATAAGCCACTTTCCCATTCGGGGCTATCAGGTAAACGCCTGTCAGGTTTTGCAATTTGGGTGCATAGTCAAATTGATTTTTCCAGGTAAAAACAGATTCGTAAGCGGCCGCTATTGAATCACTGATGGAGTAAACCAATCTAAACGAAGTTGCCGTCTGCAATCCGGCATCATGTGCAAGAGTAAAACCCGGTTTGTTCCTGGATTCCCATTCTTTCAGCTTGTTTGGCTTATCACCCGAAATGCTGATAACCGAAGCACCCCATTTATTAAACACGGGAAGGTAAGAGGCTGCCGCCTTCAGAGTTACTGAGGAGGCCGGGTGCTTCAGACCTTTGGTGAAATAGAGGATGACCGGTCCTTTTACGAGTAATTCGGAAAGCACTATTTTTTTGCCGTAAGCATCACTAAGGGAAAACAATGGAGCTTTTTCCTTTTTGTTTAATGCGTAAAACGGAAATCCGGATTGTAGAAGCGAATCAGCTTCTTTTCTAAAGTGCAGCCTCTGAGTTTCGGTTATTTTGGAAAGAAATACACCTTCAGCCACGCGCATGGAATCAGAAAAGGCGAAAAATTGGCCATGGATTAGAGTAAAGGAAATCAGATAAACCGTGAAAAGAAAAAACAAATTCGTTTTCATAGGGAAAAGAAGCGCTTGGCAAACCAATACCCCAATACTGGCGTGAAGAGCAAAGGAAGGAGAAGAACCCAAAAGCGGGAAAAAAACAACACGATAAAAAGTAACCAGGGGTAGGCATTCAGATAAAGTAGCAGGATATCTTGTTTTTTAGAAAAAGAAATGCCTGAAAAAGCAAATGCCGTAAATATGGAAGATAAAACCGAAGTGACGATGAATCCGAGCATGATGAGCACAACTTTCGGGTCAATATCAGGCATCGTCTTAATGGCGGGCGAAATAAGGGCCAAGAGGAGCAACCCGGTCAGGGATGGTACGGCTAGACCGAAAAGTATGCGCAGAGAACGGCTCATGGGTATGGATAAAAAATAAAGTGGGCGCCTTCATTAGGCGAAATGGCCAATAGGCAGGCAAATTCTTCCGGATTTTTGAAACCGGCTACAAATACCCGGGCTTTCTCAAGCTGGATGATTCCTTTTTTGATTAATTCTTCTGCGGTTGACAGATGTATTTTCCACTCGGAGTCTCCTGTTTCCGGGAGGATATCCTCTCCCCAGGTAATTTCGCCTTTATGAATCAGAAAAACGGGGAAAAGGGAAATATTGTTCTTGAGTACTTCTGATGAGCATTCCCGCATGTAAGCGCCTTGTTCACGCAGCAAGAAACTGATGCTTTCCAGATAGGCCGGCTTTTCATTATGCTCCTTGATGTCCATGGGGCAAAGGTATCTCAATTTCTGTAACCGGAAGGGGACAGCGTTTCATCCATGCTTCTCTTTATTTGATAAGAAAGATGGAGCGAGTAAGGCAGACGTTAATTCACGTTCAGCAGTTGCATCAAATCATTGATACGGGGCGTTATGATGATGTCCGTCCGCCGGTTGAGGGCTCTTCCTTCCTTGGAGGTGTTGTCGGCCACGGGAATAAATTCGCCTCTTCCGGAAGGTAGAATGCGCTGAGGGTCAACTTCCGTATTCCGAAGGATGATTTTCACGATGGAGGTGGCTCTCAGAACACTCAGATCCCAGTTGTCTTTTATGATGCCCGATCCGGAAAGGGGAATATTGTCGGTATGACCTTCCACGGTTACTGATAAATCCTTTTCTACGGCCAGAACTTTGGCCAATTCCCCCAGGGCTTCCATACCGCGTGGACTCACTTCGGTGCGCCCGCTCTCAAAAAGTAATTGTTCATCCATGGAAACGTATACCCGTCCGTTTTTTTCCACCACTTTCAGGCCGCTGCCATCGAAACCTTTCAGTGCGCGGGCAATTTTTTCTTTCAGCGCTTTCACCGCGTCTTTCTGATCTTGAAGGATTTTTTCCAGTTCTGCCACCCGAGCTTCGCGTGCACGCAGTTCATCCTCCAGTTTTCGAAGGGCATTTTCTTTGACATTCAAGGCTTCCAAGGCTTCTCTGGCCTCTTTTTGCGTTTGGCGTAATTTAGATTCGGAAGCGGCAGCCAAATCCGACATATCGGCCCGGCATTTTTCCAAATCTGTCGCGAGCTGCCGGCCGATTATTCCCAAATCTGTCGTGTCCCGCTTTAATCCGTTGATGTTTTTTTCAGCCTCGTCTAGAGTATTCTCCAGATCAAACTTGGCTTTTCCCAGGCTAATGGCCTCCTCGCAGCAACGTTCTTTTAAACCTGAAAGATCATTGTATTTTTTTTGGGATACGCAGGACGTCATCATGGCCAGAACTATCAGACCTTTTATGTAAAAGAACATACCGTTTTTCATAGTTTCTTCATTTTCACGTCAAAATTATGGGCTTTCACACGGTCATGGTTGATCATGATGCATAATTTATGAACGTGGCAGGGTTAATTGCCCGCTGACTTCCAAATCCATGAAATGCGGTTAATGTAGCGCTTTTTATATCCGGTTTAAAGGCTAAAGATGAAGGAATGGGGACAACCGCAGAAAGGTCTGAAAGAAATGTTTATTTTTGCACTTGCAGTAAATTATGCATTCTATGGACGAGGGTCCGGAACGAAACTACCGGTATGAGTTTTACACTCGACAAAAACTTTCTGGAAGAGATCAGACTCTTCACAGAGACCCGTAATTCGGATGCTCTCAGGCAGTTTATTGCTGACCTCCACCCGGCCGATCTGGCTGAAATCATTGATACATTAAACAGGGAACAGGCCACGTTCATTCTTACCTCTCTTGATGACGAAACGGCAGCCGAGGTCGTCACTTTTTTGGATGAAGAAACCCGTGAAAAATTCATGCAGGTTTTATCGCCGAAAGAGATTGCCGAACGGGTTATCGATAACCTGGATTCAGATGATGCCGCCGACATCATCTCTGAGTTGCCCGAGGAAAAACAACGCGAAGTACTTTCCGAAATAGGCGATTTTGAGCAGGCCAGGGATATTGCCGATCTGCTCACCTACCCTGAAGACTCCGCAGGAGGGCTTATGGCCAAAGAGTTGGTGAAGGTGCAGTTGAACAGCTCGCTGATTCAGTGCGTCAGGGAAATCCGCAAGCAGTCGGCCGAAATGGATAACCTCTTTGCCGTTTACGTGGTGAATGAACGGGATATACTGCTCGGAATTCTTCCCATTAAAAACTTGCTCCTGGCACCCACCAATGCCAGATTGGATGACATTATCCTGAAGGATGAATTGGTATTCGTCAACGTAGATGAAAAGGCTGAAAAAGTGGCTGAAATCATGCGAAAATATGACCTGGTCGTTCTTCCTGTGGTGGATGGGCTCGGTCGGCTGGTAGGGCGAATTACCATTGACGATGTGGTAGATGTGATGCAGGAAGAGGCGGAGAAAGATTATCAGTTGGCATCCGGACTTTCGGAAGATGTGGGCAGTGAGGATAAAATTTGGGTACTGAGCCGGGCCCGTCTTCCCTGGCTGCTCATAGGGCTTGTCGGTGGTATCATAGGCTCCAAGGTCATCGGTATTTACGAATCGGAGTTGGAGATTCACCCGGAAATGGCTTTTTTTATTCCTTTGATTGCCGCCATGGGAGGCAACGCCGGCGTTCAATCTTCAGCCATCATCGTACAAAGTCTGGCGGGCGGATTTATCCAAACCCAAAACATGTTTCCCCGCTTGCTTAAAGAGCTGAGTGTAGCTCTTATCAGCGGATTGGTATGCTCATCTTTGTTACTTGTTTACGGATTGGTTTTTACGGATAGTTTTTCGTTAAGCATGACGGTAGGCATTTCCCTAATTACCGTAATTGTTCTGGCATCTGTTTTGGGCACTTTCATTCCGCTTATGTTGCATCGGTTTAAGGTGGATCCTGCCCTCGCTACCGGGCCCTTTATTACTACGAGCAATGATATTATCGGCCTTTTCGTTTATTTCAGCATGGGCCGTTTGCTTTACGGCATTTTCTGAAGTTTTTTTTTTGGCCAATTTATTTTCTTTGGTTAATTATTAAAAAACATTAAATTTGCCTGATTAAGAAGTCATAATCAATCTGATAAGATATTCACGATTTTTTCAATGCCTATGAAAACAGTTTTGGGATTGTTTACGCTCTTTTTTTTATTTGTTTCTCCCTTGGATTCATATTCTCAAATTCTTTTTTCCAATGGATCCCAGATGGTTATCACCAACGGAGGTGTAATAATTACCAACGGTGGAACCGAACTTGCCAATAACAGTAATCTGGTAAATGAGGGATTACTTACCGTGACTAAGAACAGTACACTCCCGGCCACGGGCAATTTTGTTTTAAATACGGCTTCTTCCTCTGGCGGTGACGGCATTTACCGTGTGGAACAAGATTGGATTAATAATGCTAATTTTTCAGGCGATAACGGTACTGTCGAATTGTTCGGTGATACGGAACAATTAATTGCCTC
The DNA here is from genome assembly GCA_044345355.1 of Flavobacteriales bacterium. Taxonomy (GTDB): domain Bacteria; phylum Bacteroidota; class Bacteroidia; order CAIKAF01; family CAIKAF01; genus JAKRSD01. The sequence goes on along the minus strand of JBIJBG010000054.1, from coordinate 2,690 downwards.
AAACAACGGTACCATTACCACCTTCAATAATCTGGTTCTGGCGGGTGTGGGAGCGGGAGTCAATCGCCGCAAAACCCTGCAGGGTGCAAATGCCGGAGTAGGAACCAGTGGTTCTTTGGCTATTAATGACCGGGAATTATTCACGGGTACCCAAACCTTCTTTGTCTTGAATACCGCAAACAACGCTGTAACCAACAACACTACCCCGGGTATTGAGGGGTTTGCCGCCAGTCTTCCGGGAGGTTATTTTTCCCGTGCAACAGCCAATACCAACACCTATCTTTTTCCGGTCGGTTCATCTGTGGGTACTCTTCGCTACCGGCCTCTTGAAATTACTCCTTCAGGTGCCGCCCCAAATGCTTATGCAGTACGAATGAATAATTATGCGGGCTCGGTTGACGGATATGATTTATCCTCTACCGATGATTTAATCTGTTCCCTGAATGATTTGTATTATCATTCCATCATCAGACCAAACGGGAATACCAATGCTGACATCACTTTTTTCTTTAACCCTGCTGCTGATGGAAATTGGACATCCGCTGCCCGATGGAGAACTCCCAATGCCCGCTGGAATGATTTGGGTACGGTGAATCCGGGAGCGGCAGGAGGTTTTTCCACACTTACCCGGTCCGCATGGAATTTTCCCGATAATGACCATCCGTATGTGTTGGCGACTCCACGCCCGGCTGCTCCTCAGATTAATTGCCCCTCTGTATGCGAAAACAGCAGCAATGTGGTATTTAATGCCTCGGGCTCGGGCAATGGGTATCAATGGTCGTTTCCCCCAAATGCCACCCTTGTTTCCGGACAGGGAACATCGGCCGCAACCGTAAACTGGACTATAGGTAGCGGATGGGTGAGTGTTTTTGCGCCGGGCATAAACGGAGGATGTGATTCCCGGGTTGACAGTTGTCAGCCTGTCGTAAATCCGATTCCTGATGTGGAATTTTCCGTTTCAGGCGACGGATCGGGCTCCACCTTTTTCTTTACCGATAATTCTTCGCCGGCAACTGCCTGGTTATGGAATTTTGGGGATGGGGGGACTTCATCGGCTGAGTCTCCTACCTATACCTATCCGGGAGCTGGAACGTATTTGGTTACGCTGCTGGTTACGGGCCAAGGTGGATGCACAAACCAGGCTACTTCCTCCGTGGTGGTTATTGACCGGGAGTTTTTTGTACCGAATTCTTTTACCCCCAACGATAATAACCTGAATGAGGAATTTAAACCAATTGTTCAAAATGCAGAGAAATATGAATTCCAGGTGTATGACCGCTGGGGAGAATATATTTTCGGATCGGTTAATCCCGACAAAGGATGGGATGGTACCTACCGTGGTGAGAATTGCCAGTCCGGAGCCTATGCCTATAAACTGACTTTAAGGCTTAAAGGGCAGAGAGAAAAAGTATACTATGGTCATATTAATTTGATTCGTTAAACTAATAAGCATTAATGGTATGAAAATAAAATTTTTGTTTTTGATTGTAGGTTTTTGGGGTGTTCTGACTGCTTCAGCCCAAAACAATGTGGGCATCGGAACCAATACACCTGACCCTTCCTCTATTTTGGAAATGAATTCTACGAATCAAGGCGTACTTGTGCCCCGTCTTACTACCGTTCAAAGGCTAGCCGTGTTTAACCCCGCCAACGGACTTTTGGTCTTTGATACGGATATCAGTTGCTTCTTTTTTTATTCATCGGCCATTCCGGGTTGGCAAAATCTCTGCAATACTGCACCGGTGAATGGGATAAATTGCTGGGACGTAAACGGAAACCTGGTCAACGACCCTGCCGAGGATACCAATGGGGATGGTTTGTTTAATTCCCTCGACTGCCAAGGTCCTACAGGCCCTATTGGTCCGGTCGGTCCGGCAGGCCCTCAGGGCCCGCAAGGTGCACAAGGAGTTCAGGGTCCTCCCGGAGTGGGCGGCAACAACACTTCGGCAACCTACAATCCCAACGGGTCTTTCTCCGTCGCTGATGGGTTTGGTACGGTAACCTCGCCCAACCAGGCCTGGCTGGTGGGCGGTAATAATGCTCCCTCTTCCAACAATCTCGGACAAATCGGCAACGCACCTTTGGTTTTTATTACCAATAACCAGGACAGAATGAGCATACAGCCCAACGGAGATATTTTTGTTGATGGGAGTAAGCCCATCCTTATTCGCCGATTTTTTTGTAATAATTGTGATAATCCTGATCGGAATACGGGTGTTTCAGCAACAACCTATTCAGCAGTTCTTGCCGGTTTTTATCCTACCCAGAATGCCGGAAATAATGCACAAGCTACCCGGGCAAGGGTTTATGTAAATAATGGAACATGGTGGTTTAAAGGTGACATGCAGGATGCCACAGGAGAAAGTTGGAATGTAGATATTATGTTTATTAAACGTCAATTGGTTGATGACCAAAGACCTAATTCGCCTAATGGCACAGGGGGGGCAACTCAGCTTAATTAGATATAATATCGGGATTATGAAATATCTGCCTTTTTTTTTGTTATTGGGATTTACGTTGGTAAAGTCTTCTGCTCAAAACAACGTAGGTATCGGAACGCTTACGCCTGATGCGTCTTCCGTGTTGGAGCTCAGTTCTACGAATCAGGGGGTTCTTGTACCCCGCATGACTACAGCACAGCGCTTGGCCATAGTCAATCCGGCCAATGCGTTATTGGTTTATGATACGGA
>JBIJBG010000031.1:0-14468 GCA_044345355.1 Flavobacteriales bacterium | reverse complement strand
CATATGCTTCTGCAATGCGGGTTCCCGTATCAAAATCATAACCGCCAAACGTAGCTCCCGGAGCTCCTACCAAAGTGATTTTTGCGGCTTCTGCCCCATCCTTTTTCAGGATGATTTCCAAATTAATCATGGCAGGGGCGCGGCTCACATATACGTTATATCCGGGCTCGGTAAAGGTTGTTTTTACGACCATCACCACGGGAGTTCCCGAAGCTCCGTTTCCGAAAACGGGTCCGAGATTTTCGGTATATTTATTCAGTAACTCTTCAAATTTGGGTTGAAAACGGGTAGGTCGGTCATTTTTCCACGCCTGAATCCACTGATCTCCTCTGCCCGGTTCTTTTTTGTTATACTCTTCCGACTTTTTATCCAGATAATCTTGCTCATTTTTAAATTTTCCTACTCCCATCTGCGAGTAATCGTACTCAATAGCAATGGTCTTTTCTGATTTCAGGAAAGCCAGATTGCCGGAAACCAGTTTGATTTTTTGGGCCGAGGTGCCTACCGCAAAGAACGCGGCTGCCAACATGAGGGTGCTTGTCTTTTTCATGCGAAAAATAGTTTTAATTTATAAAATCAAAGGTAAAGGAGAAATTGGGAAAGTGGTTACAACCGGCAATAAAAACGGGAACGGCGCCTCAAAATAACTATCTGAGGTCCAAAAGCAGACTCGGTTTTCGGTTTGATTCGGGCCATCTGAGCCGGTTAATCGTTTGGGCATCCTCAAAAATAATTTGGGGAGCTACCCTTAATTTAGCCCGGAATTTATCTTTCAGGATTTTAGCGAAGTCTTCCACATGGATATTCAGGGCTGCGCGGATGACAATTTCATCCGTGCCCAAATCATTTTGCCGCAGTTCCACTACGTAGGTTTCAATTTGCGGAAGGCTGTTGAGCAAATCAAATATAGCCGGCGGATAAAGGGATGTGCCGCGATATTTAATCATCTGCTGTCTTCTGCCTTCCACGGGACCCACCCGCAGGCTGTATCTTCCGCAAGGACATGGCGTTTTGTAAACACGCGCCATATCTCCCGTTCGGAAGCGGACAAGTGGCATGCCTTCTACACCGAATTGGGTAATCGTTATTTCGCCGGGCTCCCCTTCGGGTACTTCGATTCCCTGCTCGTCCAAACATTCAGTCCAAATGAGTTCAGGATTCATGTGACCGCCCTTTCCGTGTTCACATTCGGTAAAAGCGGTAGCCATTTCGGTAGAGGCATAGGTACTGAATAACTGCAGGGGCCATTTTTCGGATATGCGGTTTGCCAGCGCGTTCGGACTTAAATCCGGATTGCGGAGAGGTTCTCCGATACAGATGACTTTTTTTACGGTGGAGGTGGAGAGATCTATCCCTTCTGCTTCTGCATATTCAATCATGCGAAGCAAAAAGGAAGGCACGGCTACCAAAACGGTAGTTCCCAGGCGTCGGATGGTATCCCACTGCAATTCGGGAATTCCCGGACCTGTGCGCACCACCGCTGTTTTGTATTCTCTTGCCCCGAGGTAATAGGCCATTCCCGCCATAAATCGTTTATCCAAGGTGGTGGTAAGCTGAATCAAATCGTGAGGCTGCAGCTCCGCCAATCGGTAGGAATAGGCCTCGTTTCGCCCCAAACGGATCAGGTCATTTTCCGTAAGTGCAATCAAAACCGGATCGCCTATCGTTCCCGAGGTAGTTACCCATTCGCGTATTTCCGTGTTGGGAACGCACAAAAATTCCCGGTTGTGTTGGAATAAATCGGTTTTTGAAACGGTGGGAAGCTGACTGAAACGGGCCAAAGAGAAGGATTCGTTTACATCATAACCTACTTCAGAAAACAACCTCCGGTAATACGGGGAATGCTCACCGACATAGCGGAGCGCTTTTTCTAACTGAGCAGTCTGAAAATGCGTAAATTCTTCAGGCGGCAAAAAGGAAGGGTCCGAATGAATCATGATTACGGGATCAGTTTTTGTTTCCGTTGTTCAATACTTTCTCTTTCCTGCAGCGTAGCAATTTCTAATGAAAGTGCCTTTTCGTAGCATACGGTTGCCTTCATTTTATTGCCGTGGGCGGCGAAATAATCGCCCAGCAGTTCGTGCGTGTGATAATACTCCGGATTCGAATTTTCAAAGGCGGTTAATACCTCCACATTCAGGGAATATTTCGGATGGTTTGTAAACCATTTCACATGGCGCTTGAGTTTCCGGAAATGTTCATATCCCCGATAGGCCGAACTGCTTAAAAACGGATCGGCGGGAATGGTTTGTTCTGCAACATGCATGGGGGTATAAGCCGTTGCTTGGGGAAATCGGGAAAATACTTCGTTGAGATCATAACACACAAATGCACCCAATTGGTAGGGCGGTGCAGATACCCATACTTTTCTTTCTTTGGGTTTGAAAATGACCGCATGGTGGGCAATCAGCTGATTGATGGCTTTCTGATTCCCCAGTCCCAACGCTTTTCCGTTTTCTCCGTTCCGTTCGCGCAGCATCAGGGTCGCCTCTTCGGGATTGATGGCTCCGTAACGGCTGAACAGCTCTTCAATAATCCGGTAGCGGTAGGGAGAATCGCTGCTGCGGATATTTTCCATATTGGCTTCTTCCTGCGCAAATTCAGGACTTTGGTAATGGTTGGAACAAATGATTTTGTCTTCGGAAGGACGCACCAATGCTGTTTTTTCGGGTGATTTCTCAATCAGGGCGGTATATCCGTCTTTCGCAGAGGCAATCATGATGGTCTCCGAAACAAATGTTTCGCGTTTCTGGGCAATAGCAAAAGCTTCCTCTATATCGGAAGCATACTGCAGAATTTCCCGGGCCAGAATGGCAATGGGTGTTTTCACGGAAAGCGGCGGATCGGAGGCGGCTGCGTTAAGTGTAACGGTAAGCCCATGTTCATTCATGCCCGAAACGGCCCCGATAAAACCCGGCCAGGTAACAGTCATGAATTTATTCCCCCGGTCGGGATTAAAAAAAGCGACGGTTTTATTTTGGGCAAAATCATCGCCCACATAGAAATCGAAATTGCGCCCCACCAAAAGGGATGAATCTTCGCTCATGCTTCCCCACGCCGAAAAGGACGTACAGCCCACCAGCATGTATTGGCGTAGGGCGTGCCCGATATCGTGTGCGGCATGGTAATTCAATATCCTGCCGTATTTTTCCCCGACAAAATCAAACGTATCGGCGTGGAAAAAGGAACTGCCGTAAATTTCCAGCAAATATTCCTCCGGAATATAGGCATCCATGCCCCGGTTGAGAAACGATACCAGGTATCGTAAAAACTTCAGGTAAGAGGTGTTGGGTACCAGTTCTTTTATCTGATTAATGAAGGCTATTTCCTGCTCCAAAAGCAGTTCTTCATTCAGTTTCCCCAAAACGGCACCGCGGGTGAACGGATCTCCTTCCACGTACATTTCCCAAAGACCAAACTCGTTTTTCTGAAGCTTGTTTCGCCCTATTGCTTTGTAATTACCCTGCACGGTTCTTTCCCTGAACAGCGCCGAACGGTCTTTCACTTCGGGCGGTTCCATATGCGTAACTGAAAGAAACCACACCACGAAAGCGGCTAACAAAAGGGCGGGTATTCCCAACCCCAAAAGCAGCCGTTTTTTTACTTTCGATTTCATTCCGCAACAAATGTAGGATGTATTTGCGGGGTTTTCTACCTTTGTATCATGAAGATTACGGAAGAAACGGTAAACCGCATTGCCCAACTGGCTAAATTGGAATTTACGCCCGAAGAAAAAATCGAGCTGGTGGGTGATATGAATAAAATTCTGACTTTCATGGAAAAGCTGAATGAGCTGGATACTGAAGGCGCAGAGCCGCTGATTTACATGAGCGGGCAGGTAAATGCGCTGCGTAAGGATGAAGTCGTGCAGGAGATCACGCACGAAGAAGCGCTGAAGAACGCGCCCAAAAAAGATTCGGATTATTTCCGCGTACCGAAGGTGTTGGAACGGGGATAACCCTTCCGCCTATTTCCCCATCAGCTTTTCCAACACCTCGCAGGCCGCCTTGGGAATGTGCGTTCCCGGACCGAAAACGAAAGAAACCCCGCTGCCGAACAAAAAGTCGTAATCCTGCTTGGGAATCACCCCGCCCACGATCACCATGATGTCCTCCCTTCCGTATTGTTTCAATTCCCGGATTACCGCCGGCACCAATGTTTTGTGACCCGCCGCCAAAGAAGAAATACCGAGTATGTGCACGTCGTTTTCAACTGCCTGTTTGGCCACTTCGGCCGGTGTCTGAAAAAGCGGACCCACATCCACGTCAAATCCCATATCGGCAAAGGAAGTGGCTATTACCTTGGCCCCGCGGTCGTGTCCGTCCTGCCCCATTTTGGCAACCAAAATCCGCGGACGGCGGCCTTCAGAATCGGCAAAGAGATCAGCCAATTCCGTGGCCTTTTTGAAGTCCTCATCCATTTTTATTTCATTTGAATATACCCCGGAAATCACTTTGGTGGAGGCATTGTATCTTCCGAATACTTTTTCCATGGCATAGGTAATTTCCCCCAGAGAAGCCCGCACGCGTGCGGCTTCAACAGACAGTTCCAGCAAGTTTCCTTCTCCTGTTTCGGCACAGCGGGTAATGGCATCCATGGCTGCAAATACAGCATTCTCATCGCGGGTAGACCGAAGCCGGTTAAGCTTTGCAATCTGCTTTTCGCGCACGGTTTCATTATCCACGTTCAAAATATCGATGGCTGTTTCTTCCTTCGGAATAAATCGGTTTACCCCAACAATCACTTCCCTTCCCGTATCGATGGCTGCCTGCTTGCGTGCTGCGGCTTCTTCAATACGCATTTTGGGAATTCCTGCCTCAATGGCTTTGGCCATTCCACCCAATTTTTCCGTTTCCTCAATCAACTCCATCGCACGGTCGCAGAGACTTTGGGTAAGATATTCCACATAGCGGCTGCCTCCCCAGGGGTCAATGACCTTAGTTACTCCTGTTTCTTCCTGAATGAACAGTTGGGTATTTCGCGCTATGCGGGCAGAAAAATCAGTAGGCAGGGCAATGGCTTCATCCAATGCATTCGTATGCAGAGATTGGGTTCCTCCGAAAACGGCGGCCATGGCTTCAATGGTGGTGCGCCCTACATTGTTGAACGGATCCTGTTCGGTGAGTGAGTATCCGGAGGTTTGACAGTGTGTACGCAACATGAGCGACTTTTCGCTGCGCGGATTAAACTGTTTTACCAATTTGGCCCAAAGTAATCGTGCAGCCCTCAGCTTCGCAATTTCCATGAAATGATTCATGCCGATGGCGAAGAAAAAAGAAAGTCGTGGCGCAAACTGATCTACAGTGAGCCCGGCTTTCAGACCGGCACGGATATATTCGATGCCGTCGGCAAGCGTGTAAGCCAGTTCCAGATCAGCCGTGGCACCGGCCTCATGCATGTGGTAGCCCGAAATGGAAATGCTGTTGAATTTCGGCATACGGGCCGTAGTATAACGGAAAATATCGGAAATAATGCGCATGCTGGGCCCGGGCGGGTATATGTAGGTATTGCGCACCATGAATTCTTTCAGAATGTCGTTTTGAATAGTCCCGGTAAGTTTTTCAGGAGGCACGCCCTGTTCTTCCGCAGCTACGATATAAAAGGCCATGATGGGAATTACGGCTCCGTTCATGGTCATGGAAACCGACATTTCATCCAGCGGAATCTGATCGAAGAGAATTTTCATGTCCTCCACGCTGTCAATGGCCACACCTGCCTTGCCCACATCGCCCTGCACGCGTTCATGGTCACTGTCGTATCCGCGGTGTGTGGCCAAATCGAAGGCTACGGAAAGTCCTTTTTGTCCCGCGGCAAGGTTTCGGCGGTAGAATGCATTCGATTCTTCTGCCGTGCTGAAACCGGCGTATTGGCGGATGGTCCAAGGCTTTCCCGTGAACATGGTAGGATGGGGGCCGCGGAGAAAGGGAGCTATTCCTGCTGAAAATCCGTGCAGTTCACTTTCCGAAAAATCGTCAAAGGGAAAAAAACGCTTTACCTCAATCTGCTCCGGAGTGGAAAAGGTGTCCGCAGCCTTTTTTTCGCGCGGCAGACGGGGAAATTTATCCGGTTTTATTCGTGAAAAATCAGGCTTCATGCCAAAAACAGCTTTGGGCAAAGGTGCGAAAAATTGAGGCAACTTTCACCGGATTCCCGGGCATACCTAAACTCGGGTTTCAACACATTTGGCACACCGTTTGTTCTTTGAATAAAAACCAATGATAAAAAAAATGACCCTAGCCTTAATTATCGTCGCCTTAGGCTTTACGGCCGCACAGGCATATTTAGCCGTGAGTACCCAAAAAACCCCGCAACAGAATTACCGCGTAGTCCGAAAGGAAAAAGAGTATGAAATCCGGTTCTATCCGCCCGCGTTGATGGCCACCGTGACTTCCTCTGCGAATAATTACCGGGAGCTGGCCTACGGCGGATTTCGAAAATTGGCCGGATACATTTTCGGCGGAAACGAAACAGGCGAAAAAATTGCCATGACCAGTCCCGTGCACATGGATATGGAAGGAGCCCAATCAACCATGAGTTTTGTGATGCCTGAAGGATATACGTTAGACAAACTTCCCCGTCCGAAAAATGCGGATGTACACATCCACGAAACCCAGGGAGAATATGTCGCTGCAATTTCTTTCGGCGGATTTGCCAACGACAGACGGATAGAACGGCAGTCTGAAAAATTAAAGGCAGAATTGGACAAAGCCGGCATTCGCATCGCAGGACCTTTCCGGTATTTGGGGTACAATCCTCCCTATCAACTAATCGGAAGAAAGAACGACATTATCGCACGGGTTGAATTTTCGGAGTAAATCAATCCTCAATGGCCGCCAACTGAACGGTGATTCTTTCCGGCAGCTGGGAGGCTTTGATCTGACAGCATAAACGGCTGTTATCAAACGTTTCAGGCAAGGTATCGAGCATATCGAGTTCTTCGTCCGTGCGCGGAGGCAGGCGGTCAAATCCGTCCAAAATCAGGGCGTGGCAGGTGCCGCATAAGGCCATTCCGCCGCAGGTGGCCAGAATGGGAAATCCTTCCCCTTTCAATACTTCCATCAGGTTTACGGAAACATCGGTGGGTACTTCCATTTCAGACGAAACGCCTTCACGGTCAATGATGGTCAGATGACAAAATTCGGGCATGATCAGAAAGGATTTACTCCGTTTACGGTAGTGTATTTAAAACTTAATTTTTGATTCGGATACACATATTCAAAAGCCTTTTGCGCCATAAGGGCCCCTTCGTGAAAACCGCATAAAATCAGTTTCAGTTTTCCCGGATACGTATTGATATCTCCTATGGCAAACACGGCGGGAATGTTCGTTTCAAAATTTTCGGTATTTACCACGATGGCGTTTTTATCCAGGTTCAACCCCCAGTCGGCAATGGGTCCCAGCTTGGGGCTCAGCCCGAAAAGCGGGATAAGGTAATCCGCGGAAATAGTGGACGTCGTTCCCGCTTTGTCGGTCAAAACTACGCTGTTCAGCCGGTCTGTTCCTTCAAGCCTTTGGATGTTGGAGTTCAGCACAAGCCGTATTTTTCCCTGCGCAGCCAGATCGTACACTTTCTGAACCGAATCGGGTGCTCCGCGAAACTCTTCACTGCGGTGAACCAAGGTAAGTTCAGAGGCCACTTCCGCCAGGTAATTGGCCCAATCCAGCGCAGAATCGCCACCTCCGGCAAGTACCACGCGCCTACCCCGGTATTTTTCCGGATCCAGAATCATGTAGGCTACGCCTTTGCCCTCAAATACGGTCAGGTTTTCGGCTGCGGGTTTGCGCGGTTCAAAGCATCCGAGGCCGGCGGCAATGACAACCGCTTTGCAGATCACCTTTGTGTTTTCTGAGGTGCTGACGGAGAAAATACCCTCTTCGGACTTTTCAAAACGTTCCACCCTTTCGCCCAACGTAAAAGTGGGGTGAAAAGGTTCAATCTGTTTCATCAGGTTATCCACCAGTTCACCAGCCAAAACGGTAGGATATCCGGGGATATCGTAAATGGGTTTTTTGGGATAAATTTCAGTAAGCTGTCCACCGGGTTGGGGCAAATAATCAATCAGATGGCAACGCATTTTCAGCAAACCGGCTTCAAATACGGCGAAAAGACCTACCGGACCCGCTCCGATGATGCATATATCAGTCTCTATGACGTTCATCAAACAAATTTACCGCGCGAAAGTACATATTTTCAGCGGGTTTTTAGGGGATCATCGTATCCAATTTTCTGTGTAATTTTATGTCTGATGAATCATTTACCCGATATAACAGCAACCCGTACCTTGCTGAGTTCTTCCGACTGGACTTCGCTCACATTGGCCCAGCTGAAAAAAGATGCCGAATTGTGCGGATTTACGTGGCCAGATGATTCCCTGCCCGATTCCTACGATGACTGGATAAATTCAATTTTGAATTATCTGCTGAAACTGGAAAAGCAAAACCCGGAATACCTGAGCCGCTTTCTTTACCGGGTAGATTTGTCAGAGAAGCATTTCCTGCAGACGCCCTTTCCTTCCGAAGAAATGGCAGAGGCCGTGTTGAAAAGAGAGTTTATGAAGGTTTGGTTTAAAAACCAATACAGGAGTTAATTTTTTTACCCCTTCAAAGCTGGTTTATCTTGTTATAATTTTTCCGAATTTCATAAAAAACAAATTTATTCGGTCAAATTGACGGACTCTATAACAAAAAGAAGACAAATTGTCTTTTCATTTTCAAACTACATGACTAAAAGGCAGTTATCGCGATATGGTCTATCCTTTGAGAAGAGATTATGGAATTTTATTCATGTATGTATAACCAAATTAAATGAAGTATGTATCCTACAAGAAACCGCATGATCAGCGTACCCGTAATGAACCGCTTTTTCGAAAATTTCGCCGATTCGGAAATCAACCGGATTTTCGGTAACGAAGGCTTTTCGCCTGCCGTAAACGTGGTAGAAACCGAGAATGGATTCCGTTTGGAATTTGCCGCTCCCGGCTTTAAGAAAGAATATTTCAGCCTCAAAGTGGAAAACGGAATTCTAACCGTGAAAGGCGAATTAAAAGAAGAAAACGAAAAAAAGAACGAAAAATTCACACGCCGTGAGTTTAAAACAGCCTCGTTTGAGCGCAGTTTTTCGCTTCCTGAGCATATTCAGGAAGATGGCATAGAAGTCCGTTATGAGGATGGTGTTCTCAGGGTAAATCTTACCCGATGCGAACAGCCTAAAAAGGTGAAAGAAATACCTGTTGCCTAATACCAAAACAAGTGAACACGAAAAGGGTCGGTTTCTTTCAGGGAATCGGCCCTTTTTTTTAGGAATAAACCGTACGGAACGTGAGGTTGATCCGGGGTTCTGTTATTTTCGGTTCTTTGGGTATTTCGTGCTTCCAATCATGTTGGGTTCTTCCGCGCATGATGAGCAGGGATCCGTTTTGTAAATTTATTTTTTGAATGGCAACCTGCCGGTTATTTTTATGTTTTAATTTGAATTTTCGGGTAGCTCCCAAACTCACGGAAGCTATCACCGGATTATTTCCCAGTTCTTTTTCATCATCGCTGTGCCAGCCCATGCTGTCGTTCCCGTTCCGGTATAAATTACATAACACCGCATTAAACGTACACCCCGTGTAGTGTTCCACTTTCTGTTTGATGTATAACAAATCGGAAGTCCAGGCGTGGGGAATCATTTCCCGTCCGGAATACGTGTATTTTTTATCTCCGTACAAGGCAGTGAGGCGGGGTTGCATCATCCATTTCCCGAAAAGCCTTATGGTTTCTTCTTTCCAGGCTAAGCCAGATTGCAGATTTTGAAATAGCCGACCTGAATCCGTTTCATCCAAAAAACACGGCAGATATTCCCATTCTGCGTTGTTTTCTTGCCTAATTGTTTGTTCCTGCGGGAAAAGCATAAGGATAAAAATACAAAAAATGTGTATTGATTCGGAGCAACGGTGTATTTTTGCCCCGTGAAATTACCTGCCAGGCAAGCGGGATAAAACACCGGATATGAAACTATATAACACGCTCCCCAAAGAGGAGTTGGCGGCTCTCGTAGCTGCAGAAACCGAACCGAGAATTACGGTTTCCTTTTACTCCTATCACTCCATTCCTGAGCCGCAGTCTTTCCGTGACGAGATGTTTGCCGCATTGACCCAAATGCGCGTGCTCGGCAGAATATTTGTGGCCACCGAAGGCATCAATGCGCAGTGCAGCGTTCCGCAAAGCCATTTTGAGGAGCTGAAAAACTACCTGTATCAATTTCCCCCCATGAACGGACTTCGCCTGAACACGGCCGCCGATGAATCGGGCACTTCGTTCCTGAAACTGAAGATTAAAGTGCGACCCAAAATTGTAGCCGACGGTATCGGGGATCAAAATTTTGATGTGCATAACAACGGCAAGTACCTGAATGCCCAGGAATTTAATGCCTTCACCGAAAACCCGGAGACGATTGTGATTGATATGCGCAACCATTACGAATACGAAGTGGGCCATTTTAAAAACGCCATAGAAATTCCGTCTGATACGTTTCGGGAACAGCTTCCCATGGCCTTGGATATGCTGAAAGGCAAAGAAGATAAACCCGTGGTGATGTATTGTACGGGCGGTATCCGCTGCGAAAAGGCCAGCGCCTACTTCCGTTACAAAGGATTTAAAGATGTATATCACCTGGAAGGGGGAATCATTCACTACGTGAACAACGTGCGCCAAAAAGGCCTGGAAAATAAATTTATCGGGAAAAATTTTGTGTTTGACGATCGGCTGGGTGAGCGCATCACCGAAGACATTATTGCCCATTGCCACATTTGCGGAACGCCCTGTGATACCCATACCAACTGCAAAAACGACGGCTGTCATCTGTTATTCATCCAATGTGCCACCTGTTCGGAAAAATACATGGGCTGCTGCAGCGAGGCCTGCCATGCGACAGTGCAACTGCCCGAAGACGTGCAGAAGGAACTGCGCAAGGGAATTGATAAAGGGCAGATGGTGCACGGAAAAAGTCTGAAAAGAAAACGCACAAAGTCAGACCGAGAGGGTCATTAAGCGGAAAAAACGGGATTTTGCTTTCTCCCGATGAAAAATCAACTGTGCGGTTTACCGTTCAAAAGCCCCTAAATCGGGCTGTCCGTCCAGCAGGCGGTTTTTGCCTTCCAAATCAAACCAAACCTTTGGGTTCTGCTGAGTGGCGGAAAGGTTCCCCTTATTGCGCAGCGGTGAATTTTCCTGTAAGCGGTAATCGTTCCAGAACGGGCCCGAAAAATTGGGTACCGCATTTCTCACGACTCCGGGAAACTTGTCGGTCGGGGCGACAAACCGGTTTTCCACCGTAATGGCACAATGATCAAAAAGATAATCGAAGTCGGCTCCGCCTACGCTGTCCAAAAGCAACTCATTGATCTGGCTGCCCGTGATGACCGAGTTGTGTACACGCAGGGATAAATCATTGGCATACAACGTGTCGTTTCGGTTAAACCCGTTTCCGGCCAACAGCGAGGGATAGGGACGGCCCTGCCCGGGCCAGTAATTGGCAAACGTGCAATGGGTGAAGTTGTACATTCCTCCGAAAACGCAGGCCACACCGCCGATTCCGCAATTGGAAACCCGCAGGTTGGTGGCATTCAGGTTAAAATTTTGGGCATAAATTCCCAGGGAAGTCATGTTTTCAATAATCACATTTTCCAAGGTGACCTGCCGGGGAGAGCTTGCATCGTAAAAGCTGAGCGGCTGCATATTCAGCCCTATTCCCGCATTCTGAATTTTGGCGTTGCGGATGATGTTGTCGGTTTTGCCTTCAAAAATCACGATGCCGTTCCACTGCCCAGGCGTTCCCCGGTCATCCTGCATACGGTTGGTTCCCGTAAACAGGACGGGCTGTGTACTTTCGCCCAACACCTGAAAAGTGGCATCCTGAAAAATCCACAAATCTGCATCCTTAAAAAAATGCACCTGCGTTCCCGGCATAACGGTTAGCCGGCAATCGGAATCAACCACGGCACGGCCTATTACCACATAGGGTTTCCCGGGTATCCAGGTTTCATTGCAGATGCGCCGGTAGGCAAATTTTCCTCCGTTCGTGAGATTCAGCGTATCATTCGGATACAGGTAAATGGCATCGTCGCCGGCTGCAAAGAGCCTTACGGCATCCAGATTGCCGTTGTAGGAAAACATGACACTGTCCGTAACAAACAGGTCGCCGTTGCTGCCCGTAGGATCTATGGTACATTCCACAAAAATGTACAGGCTGTCGCCGGAGGCAATTTCCAAATCCTCCACCACGGGGCCGGCTTCTCCGTCGGCAATAAGCCGAAAACGCGACTGGCTTCCGCCTGCTAGAAAAATACGGTCAATCAGCAAATCGCGGTTAGTGGCATTGCGCACCATGAACACCTCAGTGGTTGTGCCGATCTGGGTAAATGTGCTGTCAAACAACACATCGGTACGGGAGAAGCCCAGCCGCAGCGAAGGATCGGTGGCAAAGCGGTCACGTGTGCAGCTTGCCCAAAGCAGAACAAAGGACAAGCACAAAAAGAATATGATGCTGTGCGGATTCAACAGTCGTAAAAAACAAATATAGAACTAATCCGGAGTGTAGTTATTGTTTGAGGATGCATTGTCTATCAGGAAACGGGAGATATAATAGGCTGCAGAATATCCTCGCTGAGTTTGTGCAGATACACGGGGGCAAACATCATGCGGCTGCCGTACCAGGAGAACATTTCTCCGTCGGCAAGGGCCAGAGAGGCGTTCGGCAGGATTTCTTCAATCTCGGCAAAATGTTTTTCCGAAAACGGATAGGGCTCACTGCTCAGCAAAATCAGCTCGGGATCGGCTGCTTTTAATTCCGCGGCGGAAATTTCCGGATAGCGGCCTTCCTTGTGGGCGAATACGTTTTCCAGTCCGCAGCGTTGCATGATGTCGTTTATGAACGTATCCGCATTTGCGCTCATAAACGGGTTTCGCCAAATCAGATAGGCTGTTTTTATCTTGCGGCTGAGTGTGGGCAGGCCGGCAAATCCTTCCTCTATTTTACGGTTAATGAAGGAGGCATCCTCTTCCCGGTTAAGCAGTGTTCCCATTTCGGAAATCATCTGCCGGCATTCATCCAGATTTTTCACATCGCTGATCCATACGGGATAGTGCTTTTTCAGGTTGAGCAATAAATCCCGGTCGTTCTCTTCCTTGTTGGCAATGATGAGGTCCGGATTTAATACGCGAATGGCTTCTGAATGAAGCGTTTTCGTGCCGCCCACCACGGTTTTTTTTGCCACAATTTCTTCGGGATGGATGCAGAATTTGGTGATGCCGTATAGACGGTCGGCCAATCCCAAATCGCAGATGAGCTCCGTTTGGGAAGGCACGAGTGACACAATTCGCAGGGGATTTTCGGGTACCGAAATCACAAATCCCATCATATCCCGGACGGATTTTCTGTTCAGCATAGGGCTTTCAGAATGTCGTGGCGGGTGATGATGAAGGTTTTATCCGTTTTAAAATCGCGCACCAATACGGCCGGATTTTCGGCGGTAATCATGTGTGAAAGGTCCTGTATGGGTGTAGAAATATCCGCAAACGGGAAGGCCGGCTCCATTACTTCTTTTACGTGGGTCTGCTTAAGGTGGGGTTTTTCCGTGATGAGGCGAAATACCTGCGACTCATTGAGTGAGCCCACGATTCGTCCGCCCAGCGTCACGGGCATCTGCGAAATATCCCGTTCGCTCATGATGCGCACCGCTTCGCCCAAGGTTTTATCGGCTTCTATGGTCAGCAGTTCGTGGCCTGCATTCATGTCCACCAATTCTTTGGCGGTCTGACCTTCCTCCCGGAAGTATCCCTTCATGCGCATCCAGTCATCGTTGAACATTTTGCCCAGATAACGCGATCCGTGGTCGTGGAAAATAACCACCACCACATCGTCTTTGGTCAGTTTATCTTTCATCTGCAGCAAGCCGGCTATGGCCGCACCGGCCGAGTTTCCCGCCCAGATGCCTTCCTTGCGCGTAAGTTCGCGTGTGTACATGGCGGCGTCTTTATCGGTCACTTTTTCAAAGTGATCAATCAGCGAAAAATCCACGTTTTGCGGCAGAAAATCTTCGCCTATGCCTTCGGTTACGTAAGGATAAATTTCGTTTTTGTCAAACACGCCGGTTTCGTGGTATTTTTTGAATACGGATCCGTAGGTATCTATACCCCATACTTTTATGGCCGGATTCTTTTCTTTCAGGAATTTGGCGGTACCGCAAAGCGTACCCCCCGTTCCCACGCCAACCAAAAGATGGGTAATCTTCCCTTCCGTCTGTTCCCAGATTTCGGGTCCCGTAGTTTCGTAATGGGCCTGCGCGTTGCTGGGATTGTCGTACTGATTAGGCTTCCAGGCGCCGGGAATTTCTTTTTCCAGACGGGATGAAACGGAATAATACGAGCGGGGATCTTCCGGATCTACATCTGTCGGACAAACGATTACATCAGCCCCGAAGGCTTTC